>NZ_JAVSCF010000157.1:0-15199 GCF_031932565.1 Streptomyces sp. B1866 | reverse complement strand
GCGGGGGCGGGCGGATCTGGTGGTGACCTGGTGACGGTCCTCAGCCTTCAGGCACGGGCGACGGCAAGCAGGTGGGAACCGGCGGCCAGCAGGTCCGGGTACGGTTCGGCGAGGCGGGCGGCGGCCAGGGCCGCGCCGAACATGGGCGAGTCGACAAGAGATTCGCCGGTGTGCTGCTCGGCGGCCTTCAGCAGGGACCAGGTGGGCCCTTCGACGCCGTACACCGTGACGTCGGCCAGTCCGGCGGTCCGCAGCTCCTCCGCCAGCTCCGGTCCGGTGTGGAAGTAGGCGGCGGTGAAGCCCTTGCGGCCCGGGTCGTGCCGCCCGGTGGCCAGGATGTCCCGCACCGCGTCGTGGACCCGCTCGCGCTCCAGCCACGTGGTGGCGGTGTGCTCGAAGAGCGACGCGTAGCGGTTGATCGCGGCTGCGGCGACGAGCCCTCCCGGCCGCGCGAGCCGCTTCGCTTCACTGAGCGCCTGGAGCCGGTCCGCGCGGTCGAGCAGGTGGTACAGCGGGCCGAGGACGAGCACGGCGTCGTAGACACCGTCGCCTGCGGGGAGGTGCCGGGCGTCCCCGAGTTCGGCGGTCACGCCGGGGATCGCCCTGGCCTGGTCGATGTGCCGGGCGACGGGGTCGATGACGTGCACCGCGTATCCGTCCTCGGCGAGCCAGGCCGCGTGCGCGCCGGGGCCGCCACCGACATCGAGCACGGCGGCCGGGGCGGCGGGCAGGTGTCGGCGCAGGAGCTCTTGCGTACGGACCAACTCCAGCCTGCCGTCAGCGGTGGCCGACAACCGGGTGGCCTCATCGAACGTCTCGCTGTAGTAGTCGATGATCTCGGGATCGACCTGTGGCGGGATGTCCATGGGGCGAATTCTGACCCACGGCCTTGGCGGAAGTAGAGCCCGGTGGCCTAACGTGACCGGTTGACCTGTTATGTCGATCGGAGTGACCATGCCCAAGCTGAAGTACGAGCAGATCGTGGACTCTCTACGCCAGCGCATCACCGATGGGGAATTCCCTCCCGGAAGTACTCTGCCGTCCGGTCGGGACCTCTGTGAACAGTGGGGCGTCTCGCGGGCCACGGTCATCAAGGCCATGGACGTCCTGCGCAACGATGGTGTCGTGGTGGCCCGTCAGGGTTCCGGGTTTTCGGTCACCGAGACTCCGATAGCGCGTCCGGCCGGACGCCGCGGGGCAGGGACCGCCCGGGTGAGCGGCGCGAGGCCCTTCCGGCGGCTTGGTACACCGACCATGGAAGAGCCGCCCGCACACATCGCCGAGGCGCTGAACTTGGAGCCCGGCAGTCACGCTCTGCGCCGTGCAAGGCTGGGGCTATCGGCGGACGGGGCGCCCTTCACGCTGGTGAACGCCTGGTTCCCTGCGAACATCGTCGAGCAGTGCCCACGGCTCGCCCAGACCGGGCCAATCGCCGAGGGAACCACTCACTACGTGACGCGCACCACCGGCAGGGCGCCGGTCCGAGGTACCGACACCACAACGGTACGCCTCGCCCGCCAGGACGAAGCGGAGTTGCTGGGCCTGGAGCTCCCAACGGCCGTAGCAGTGGACCTGCATGTCGCGTACGACCGCAGCGGCCAGGCGTTGGTGTGCGAGGAGGGCGTCACGGCCGAAGGGTTGTGGAAGCGGGTGGAGAACTACCCGATGGGATCGGAAGGTTGACACTCACTTGACTGGACCGGTTTACCGGTCCAATCTATGAGTCATCAGCCTCGGGGCCAACGACAGTTGGACCCGCAAGGCGTTGCTATCCACGCGCTCGCCTACTCCGGAGGTGCAGTCGATGACCGGTCAGGACCCCGCACCGGACCAGCAGGACCCGCAGCCGGACGGCGACGACCGCCCGACCCTGGAAGAACTGCACCGCCGCGCCGAGGAGTTGGCCGAGCGGATCAGGCGCCACACGGCGGGCGACGCGACGGCGGGCGACGCGACCCCGTAAGCCGGCCACCCCGAACCCCCGCCCCCTGCCACGCAAGAGCGGATCATGGCTCCCCCGTCCATGAAGGGCTCCCGGCAGGGGGCGGGCCCCACAGCGACGGACCCCGCCCCAGACGGCGAACGCCCGCCCCCGCGAGTCCGCCGCACAGCCCGGGTACCGATCCCACCCCCGGAGGAGCCCATGACCACCACGCTGGAGGCACACGTCCAGCGCTACGAGCAGTCCCTGGACGCCTGCCCCGAGGCCATCGCGACCGTGCGCCGCATCGTGCGCACGATCCTGTTCCTGTGGGACCGCGCCGACCTCTCGGACGACGTGACGCTGTGCCTGACCGAGCTGCTGACCAACGTCGTCAAGCACGCGACCTGCCCGGCCTGCCTGATCAGCATCCAGGACAAGCCCACCGGGCTGCGCCTCGCCGTCGCCGACACCGAGCCCGCCCCGCCCGTCGTACGGCGGCCCGGCCACCTCTCCGAGACCGGACGCGGCATGGCGCTGATCGAGAAGACGGCCCACCGGTGGGGCGTGGAGTGGACCCTGTCCGGCAAGCGCGTCTGGCTGGAGTTCCGCGCCGTACCCCAGGCGGTGAGCGCGTGAACGCCCGGCTCCCCTGCACCCTGTTCAACGAGATCAGCAGCCGCGCCTGGGTCGAGGTCAGAAACGGCCACCCCGTCTCCTGCCTGCTGATCACCCACCCCCGGCTCCGGCCCCAGGCCCAGCCGCCCGGCCACGTCGAGGACCAGATGCTCCGCCTCGCCGCCGCCCTGGGCCTGGCCGACGACCCGGACGACCCGGTCTACTGCGGCAGGCGCCTCATCCTCACCACCCCCACCCGCGTCCGCCTGCGCCCCGACACCTGCCGCCACCACGCGCTGGAGATCACCGTCCCCCGCCCGTGGACCTCCGCGGCGGCAGCCGGCGGGACGGTCCTGATCATGGTCGGCCTCGACCCCCTGTCCTCCCAGGCCGACCGGATCGAAGCCGCCGTCTACATCTCCGCCGGCCTCATCGAGCGGCGCTTGCTCGTGGGCCACACCAACGCCGCCGTACCCGCCGCGCCCGACACGCCGCACGTCGGCGACCTGCCCGCCTGCCAGGCCGCCACCATCGCCCGCAACGTCCAGCGCCTCACCGCACCGCCCCCGCGCCGCACCCCGGTCGGCCTCCTCGCCACCGCCGTGCACGCCGTCGAGGAGGCATGGCACCGGCACGTCACCCACCGCACCCTGCACCGCCGCCTGGACACCCTCCGCAACACCGTCACCCTCCGAGAGACCGACGAGAAGACGGCCGAGCCGACCCAGGCCGTGGACCAGTCGACCGAGTGGGCCGCCCGACTCCTGCGCCGCCGCCGCATCAGGCCAGGTGACGAGTGACACGGGGCATGAGCGACGACCTCCACGGCCGTCGACCGGTCCGTGACGCCTCCGTCGTGGTGGCCCGCGACGACGACGGCCTGGTGGCCCTGCTGAGCGCCGACTTCCCCCGCCACGGCGGCGACTACCTCTTCCTGCCGAGCCGGAGCCGGAAGCTGCCCGTGTTCGACAGCGGACGGCCGTCGAGCCCCGACGCCATGGACGACGCGGTGTACGAGCGCATCAAGGAGCGGGCCGCGCGCCGTTGATCACCAAACCCGCCGGTGGCCTACCGCCCCGCCCCCAGCCACCGCGCGACCTCCACCGCCCAGTACGTCAGCACCAGCCCCGCGCCCGCGCGCCGCACTGACGTCAGTGTCTCCATGATCGCCCGGTCCCGGTCGATCCAGCCGTTGGCCGCCGCCGCCTCCACCATGGCGTACTCGCCGGAGATCTGGTACGCGGCCACCGGCACGTCGACCGCGTCCGCCACCCGCCGTACCACGTCCAGGTACGGCAGCGCGGGCTTGACCATCACCATGTCGGCGCCCTCGCCGAGGTCCAGGGCCAGCTCGCGCAGGGCCTCGCGCGCGTTGGCGCCGTCCTGCTGGTAGGTCTTGCGGTCGCCCGTCAGCGACGAGCCGACCGCCTCCCGGAACGGGCCGTAGAAGGCCGACGCGTACTTGACGGTGTAGGCCAGGATCGACACGTCCTGGTGACCCGCCGCGTCCAGCGCCGCGCGGACGACGCCGACCTGGCCGTCCATCATGCCGCTCGGGCCGACCACGTGCACGCCCGCGTCCGCCTGCGCACGCGCCATCTCCGCGTACCGCTCCAGGGTCGCGTCGTTGTCGACCCGGCCCCGCTCGTCCAGCACGCCGCAGTGGCCGTGGTCGGTGTGCTCGTCCAGGCACAGGTCGGACATGACCACCAGGTCGTCGCCGACCTCGGCGCGCACGTCCCGGATGGCCACCTGGAGGACGCCGTCCGGGTCGGTGCCCGGCGTGCCGACCGCGTCCTTCTTGGCCTCCTCCGGCACGCCGAAGAGCATGATGCCGCCGACACCCGCCGCGACCGCCTCGGCCGCCGCCTTCCGCAGCGAGTCGCGCGTGTGCTGCACGACGCCCGGCATGGACTCCACCGGCACCGGCTCGCGCACGCCCTCCCGTACGAAGGCGGGCAGGATCAGCTCGGCCGGGTGCAGCCGGGTCTCGGCGACCATCCGGCGCATGGCCGGGGTGGTGCGCAGGCGGCGCGGGCGGACGGCCGGGAAACCGCCATGACGTCCGTGACCGCTCACGACCGGGCCCTCCTGCGCGAACCGGGCCGCCGCTCGCTCGGCCGGGTCACCGGGTCGCCGGCCTCCAGCGCCGCCTGCCGCCGCGCCGCGCCGAAGTCCGCCAGCGCCTGTGCCAGCTTGTGCACCGACGGCTCGGGGGACAGCACGTCCACCCGCAGGCCGTGCTCCTCCGCGGTCTTCGCGGTGGCCGGTCCGATGCAGGCGATCACCGTGACGTTGTGCGGCTTGCCCGCGATGCCGACCAGGTTGCGCACCGTGGAGGACGACGTGAACAGGACCGCGTCGAACCCGCCGCCCTTGATCGCCTCCCGGGTCTCCGCGGGCGGCGGCGAGGCGCGTACGGTCCGGTAGGCCGTCACGTCGTCCACCTCCCAGCCCAGCTCGATCAGCCCGGCCACCAGGGTCTCGGTGGCGATGTCCGCGCGCGGCAGGAACACCCGGTCGATCGGGTCGAACACCGGGTCGTACGGCGGCCAGTCCTCCAGCAGGCCCGCCGCCGACTGCTCGCCGCTGGGCACCAGGTCCGGCTTGACGCCGAACTCGACCAGCGCGCGGGCGGTCTGCTCGCCCACCGCCGCGACCTTGATCCCGGCGAACGCGCGCGCGTCCAGCCCGTACTCCTCGAACTTCTCGCGCACCGCCTTCACCGCGTTGACCGACGTGAAGGCGATCCACTCGTACCGGCCGGTGACCAGGCCCTTGACCGCCCGCTCCATCTGCTGCGGGGTGCGCGGCGGCTCCACGGCGATGGTCGGCACCTCGCTGGGCACCGCGCCGTACGACCTGAGCTGGTCGGACAGCGACGCGGCCTGCTCCTTCGTACGCGGTACGAGCACCTGCCAGCCGAACAGCGGCTTGGACTCGAACCACGCCAGCTGATCGCGCTGCGCCGCCGCGCTGCGCTCGCCGACGACGGCTATCACCGGCTGGCCGCCCTGCGGCGACGGCAGCACCTTGGCGGCCTTGAGCACCTGGGCCACCGTGCCCAGCGTCGCCGTCCAGGTGCGCTGCCGGGTGGTGGTGCCCGCCACGGTGACCGTCAGCGGCGTGTCCGGCTTGCGGCCCGCGGCCACCAGCTCGGCGGCGGCGGAGACGACCGTCTCCAGGGTCGCGGAGACCACGGCGGTCGCGTCCGAGGCGCCCAGCTCGCTCCAGCAGCGGTCGCCGGCCGTACGGGCGTCCACGAACCGGACGTCCGCGCCCTGCGCGTCGCGCAGCGGCACGCCCGCGTACGCGGGCACGCCGACCAGGGACGCCACGCCCGGCACCACCTCGAAGACGACGCCCTCGGCGGCGCAGGCCAGCATCTCCTCGGACGCGTACCCGTCGAGGCCGGGGTCGCCCGCGACCGCGCGGACGACCCGCCTGCCGGTGCGCGCGGCCGCCATGACAAGATTGGCCGCATCCCGCAACACGGGGACGTGACCGTTCGTCAGGGGGTGGCTCTCGGGCTGCGGCGCGCCCTGCGCCTCGGCGGCCACGCCGGGCCTGACGTGCCGACGCACCACGTCGAGCACCTGCGGATCGGCGATCAGCACGTCGGCGGCGCCGAGCGCCTCCACGGCGCGCAGCGTCAGCAGGCCGGGGTCGCCGGGGCCCGCACCGAGGAAGGTGACGTGTCCGCAACCGGGGAGGTTTGGGGTCGTGGGGTTCAACAGGCTCGCTCCCCCGTAGGACCGGCCGGTCCTCCCGCGCGTGCGGCGATGGCGCGGCCCGTCCCGGGAGACCCGGGGGACGGGGCCGCGGCGACGCCGGGCGGCGTGGGAAGGCGGCCGATGGTGGACTTCCGCGCGGGCGGGAGGCCGGTGGCCTCTCGCGGGCGCGCTTGGGTGGCACCCTGGCCGTCGCTCAGCAGGCCGGAGCGCGCCGCGCCGCGGGGCGCGCCGCGACCGGCCTCCAGGGCGGCGGACAGGGAACGCTCGGACGCCTTGGCATCCCGCGCGTGCGGGGCGCCGGGCGCGGCAAGCCGGTCGGCGGGTACGCCGCGGGGTGCGGCGGGACCGGCGGCCGTAGCCCCCTGGCCGGGGGCGGGCGGCATGAGGTGGGGCGGCGGCTCGGGTACGGGCCGCCCGGCGCGCTCCGGCCGCGGGTGGCGGGCGGCGGCGCGGGCACTGAGAGGTTCGGCGGCCTCGGTCCCCGGGCCGGTGGCAGCGCGGCCGACGGCGGTACGCGCGGCAGCACAGGCGGCAGCGGCGCGGTGGACGGCGGCGCGGGCGGCGGTGGCGTGCGGAGTCGCGGTCATGCCTCTCCTCCTCGCTCCGGCCCGCTTGGATCGGCCGTGTCGGCCCTGCTCAGCGCGGCCACGGCCTGCGGGTCCAGGTCGAACAGCTCCCGCAGGGCCTCCGCGTACCCGGCGCCTCCGGGGCGGCCAGCGAGCTGCTTGACCCGCACGGTGGGCGCGTGCAGCAGCTTGTCCACGACGCGCCGCACGGTCTGCGTGATCTCGGCGCGCTGCTTGTCGTCCAGGTCGGGGAGGCGCCCGTTGAGCCGGGCGATCTCGCTCGCGACGACGTCCGCCGCCATCGTACGCAGCGCCACGACGGTCGGAGTGATGCGCGCGGCGCGCTGGGCGGCGCCGAAGGCCCCGACCTCGGCGGAGATGATGGCGCGGACCTGGCCCACGTCGGCGGCCATGGGGGCGGTGGCGGACGCCTCGGCCAGGGACTCGATGTCCACCAGCCGCAGGCCCTCGACGCCGTGCGCGGCGGCATCGATGTCGCGCGGCATGGCCAGGTCGAGCACGGCGAGCGGGGCGGGGCCGGAGGAGCCGCCCGGCGCGCCCTCCGCGTCCGTACGGGCCCGGTCCGCCGGCTCGGCGCGGCGCGCCACCGCCGCCCGCAGGGCGTCCGCCGACAGCACGAGCCCGGTCGCGCCCGTACAGGACACGACGATGTCGGCGTACGGCAGCTCGCCGGGCACGTCCGCCATGGGCACGGCGCGCACCGTACGGGCCGGGGGAACCGTTCCCTCGCCCACGGCCGCGGTCGCGGCGGACGCCTCCGCGGCGGCGGTCAGGGCGGACGCGAGCCGCCGCGCCCGTACGAGCGTGCGATTGGCGATGACCAGTTCGGACACGCCCGCGCGCGCGAGGGTGGTCGCGGCCAGCGACGACATGGACCCGGCGCCGATGACCAGCGCGCGCCGCCCCGCCGCCCACTCCCGCACCGGCACCGGGCCGGCCAGCTGCTCCAGGCCGAAGCTGACGAGCGACTGGCCCGCCCTGTCGATGCCGGTCTCGCTGTGCGCCCGCTTGCCGACCCGCAGCGCCTGCTGGAACAGGTCGTTCAGCAGCCGGCCCGCGGTGTGCAGCTCCTGGCCGAGCGCGAGGGCGTCGCGCACCTGGCCGAGGATCTGGCCCTCGCCGACGACCATCGAGTCCAGGCCGCAGGCCACCGAGAACAGGTGGTGGACGGCCCGGTCCTCGTAGTGCACGTACAGGTACGGGGTCAGCTCCTCCAGGCTCACGCCCGTGTGCTGCGCGAGCAGCGTGGACAGCTCGGCGACCCCGGCGTGGAACTTGTCCACGTCCGCGTACAGCTCGACGCGGTTGCAGGTGGCGAGCACCACGGCCTCGGTGGCGGGCTCGGCGGCCAGCGTGTCCTGGAGCAGCTTGACCTGCTGGTCGGGTACGAGCGCGACGCGCTCCAGCACGCTGACCGGCGCGCTGCGGTGCCCGAGGCCGACGACGAGGAGGCTCATGCCGGCATCACCGCGGGCACGTCCCCGTCAGGTCCCTGCCGACCGCCGTCGGCGCTCGCCGCACCGGCGGTACCGGCGGCGGTGGCGGCGGTGGCGGCCCGGCGGCCGCCCCGGGCGGCGGGCGCCGCCGGCGCGTGGCCGGCGACCGCCTCCGCCGCCTGAGCGTGGGCCGCCGCCTCCTCCCCCGCCTTGCGCTGCTCGTGGAAGGCGAGGATCTGCAACTCGATCGACAGGTCGACCTTGCGCACGTCCACCCCGTCCGGCACGGCCAGGACGGTGGGCGCGAAGTTGAGGATGGAGGTCACGCCCGCGCTGACGAGCCGGTCGCAGACCTGCTGTGCGGCACCGGCCGGGGTGGCGATGACGCCGATCGACACCCCGCTCTCGCCGATGATCTTCTCCAGCTCGTCGGTGTGCCGCACCGCGATGCCCGCGACCGGCTTCCCGGTCAGCTGCGGGTCGGCGTCGATCAGCGCGGCGACGCGGAAGCCGCGGGAGGCGAACCCGCCGTAGTTGGCGAGGGCGGCGCCGAGGTTGCCGATCCCCACGATCACCACGGGCCAGTCCTGGGTCAGGCCCAGCTCGCGCGAGATCTGGTAGACGAGGTACTCGACGTCGTACCCGACGCCGCGGGTGCCGTAGGAGCCGAGGTAGGAGAAGTCCTTGCGCAACTTGGCCGAATTCACTCCGGCCGCCGCCGCCAGCTCCTCGGAGGAGACCGTGGGCACCGAGCGCTCCGAGAGCGCCGTCAGGGCCCGCAGGTACAACGGAAGCCGGGCGACCGTGGCCTCGGGAATCCCTCGGCTCCGGGTCGCCGGTCGGTGCGTTCGGCCAGTTGCCACGTTGCTCCTGCGGGTAGCGCGAGGCTGAGGGCGGTCGCGTCCCTTGAAACCGCCCTGTCACACAGCAGGCTAAGTCTTTGTGAACGCGTGCACAAAGATGGTGTCCGCTTTGTCCAACCAAAGTGACGGGTGTCACGCGGCCTGTCGGCCCCGCCGCGGAACCACCGGCGGCTCCTCCCCGACGCCCCTGGCCACCCTGTTCCCGCGCCCGCCACCGGCGGATACGGGCCAGGGCACAATGGCCAGTATGAGCCCTCTTCCGCGCCTGCGCTCCGCCCGGAAAAGCCCGGCCGAGCGCGTTGTGACGCTGATCGGCAAGCCCGGCTGTCACTTGTGCGACGACGCACAAGCCGTGGTCGAGCAGGTGTGCGGTGAGCTGGGCGCGCGCTGGGAGAAGAAGGACATCACCGAGGACCCGGAGCTGTACCGCGCCTACTGGGAGCAGATCCCGGTGGTCCTCGTGGACGGCGAGCAGCACGACTTCTGGCGGGTGGACCCGGCGCGGCTGCGGAAGGCCCTCGGCGGCTGAGGGCGGGCGGCCGCGGGCCGGGGCGCCGACACGCGCCCGGGCCGGGGCGCCGACACGCGCGTACGTACGCCCGCGAGCGCCGCGCGCGGGCGGCAGCGGGACGCGCGCCGGTCCGCCCGCGGGGCCGCCGCGACCCGCGCGGACCCGCACACCGTCGGCCGGTACGCCGCCGTCCGTACGCTCCCGCACGCCGTAACGGAAGCGCGCGGACAGACGGCCCCGGGGCCCGGTCCGGCGCTCCCGGCCCGCCGGGGCCGGCAACCGGAACGTCGCCGGGGGTGAATCCCCGCGACATCCCGTCGTAACGGCACATCCGGCGCACCTGGCTATCCTCGCTGTCATGTCCCACCCGTCGCCCGGCCGCCACTTCGGCAAGAGCCCCTTCCGGACACCCTTCCGACGGGCCTGGTTCACCCGCCGCAGACCGACGACCGCACGGAGCGTGCTGGCCGGGGAGGCCGCCGCCGAGGCCGCGCGCAAGACGTCGGTCGAGCTGGCCGAACTGGCCGAGCCCGCCGGGGCGGCCGGGGGAGAGCCGGAGTTCCCCGTCGCGGGCGACGACCGCGCCGCCGCCTTCTTCGACCTGGACAACACCGTCATGCAGGGCGCGGCGCTCTTCTACTTCGGCCGCGGCCTGTACAAGCGGCACTTCTTCCGCAAGCGCGAGCTGGTGCGCTTCGCCTGGCAGCAGGCGTGGTTCCGGCTGGCGGGGGTCGAGGACCCGGCGCACATGGAGGACGTGCGCGCCAGCGCCCTGTCCATCGTCAAGGGCCACCGCGTCTCCGAGCTGATGCGGATCGGCGAGGAGATCTACGACGAGTACCTGGCCGAGCGCATCTGGCCCGGCACGCGCGCCCTGGCGCAGGCCCACCTCGACGCCGGGCAGCGGGTGTGGCTGGTGACCGCGGCCCCGGTCGAGTCGGCGACGATCATCGCCCGGCGGCTGGGCCTGACCGGCGCGCTGGGCACGGTCGCCGAGTCCGTGGGCGGCATCTACACCGGCAAGCTGGTCGGCGAGCCGCTGCACGGCCCGGCCAAGGCGGAGGCCGTACGGGCGCTGGCGGCGGCCGAGGACCTGGACCTGTCCCGCTGCGCGGCCTACAGCGACTCCGCCAACGACATCCCGATGCTGTCGCTGGTCGGCCACCCGTACGCGGTGAACCCGGACGCCCGGCTGCGCAAGCACGCGCGGGCGCACGGCTGGCGGCTGCGCGACTACCGTACGGGCCGCAAGGCGGCCAAGGTCGGCATCCCGGCGGCGGCCGGGGTGGGCGCGGTGGCGGGCGGCGCGGTGGCCGCCGTGGCCGTGCACCGCAAGCGCCGCTAGCCGCCCCCTCCGGACGTTCTTCCGCGCACTGCGCTTCCTTACGGCGACCGTCCCAGGACGTCCTCCCCGGACGGCCTCCCCGGACGTACGCCGAGCCCCCGCGCCCCGCACGCGCCCGAGCCGGCCGGGGCGACGCGCCGACGCGCCGATACCCCGGGCACCGAAACGCACCTCCCGCGCATGCCGGCGCGACACCCTCCCCCACCCGTCCCGGCGGGAGCCCCCGGCCGGAGCCCCGGGCCGCGACGGAGCAGCGACGGGGCCGCGCTCCCGGGCCCGCCCCGGGCCGGGCCGCGCGCCCGTCACCCGGTGTGACCGGCGTCCGTACCCCGCGCGGCGGGGGTCCGCGCGCGCCGCCGCGTACCGGTCACGCCCCGGCGCCCCCCGTTCGGACCCGATCAATCCACGTCATCTCTACGGCACGGCTCCGGCCAGCCAAGCGAACACGGACATGCCAAATCCCGCCCTCCGCTTCGCCAAATATCGGCACCGTTCGATCAAAACATGATCAGGATTCGGCACCCAAATGGTCACCATTCAGTAACGGATCAGACGGAAACGATGATTTGAGCAACTGGGTGTAGCGTCACCTACACGAAGCGTTATTCTCCTCAGACGCAAACCGATACCCAGATGTCCCTACGACGGGTGAACGGTCGCGTACTGCACGTGATGGAAGCTCTGCCTCTGGGAGTCCCGTGTATTCACACGTCGGGGTTGACGCCTCGGGCCTGGCTACGCTGCGCGCAGCGGTCTTCGACCGACTGTGCGGCTTCGTCCCCACCGCGTATGCCGTCCCGGCCTTCGCCGCACCCGCACCCGTGCCCGCCCCCGAGCCCCCGTCCCCGTCCGCCTCCGCCCCTGCCCCTGCCCCCGCCGCCGCGCCCGCCGGCCCGGTCAGCCCGGCCGGTCCCTGCTACGCCCTGGCCGACGGCAGTGCGGCCATCGGCAGGCGTTCCCGCGGCGGCAGCGCGCCCACCGCGCGCAGGGCCGGCGCCGACAGCGACAGCCGCCGCATAATGGATCTCGTCGAGCGGGCGCAGTCCGGCGAGGCCGAGGCGTTCGGCAGCCTCTACGACAGTTACGCGGACACCGTCTACCGCTACATCTACTACCGGGTGGGCGGCAAGGCGACCGCCGAGGACCTGACCAGCGAGACGTTCCTGCGCGCGCTGCGCCGCATCGGCACGTTCACCTGGCAGGGCCGCGACTTCGGCGCCTGGCTGGTGACCATCGCGCGCAACCTGGTCGCCGACCACTTCAAGTCCAGCCGCTTCCGGCTGGAGGTCACCACCGGCGAGATGCTGGACGCGAACGAGGTCGAGCGCAGCCCGGAGGACTCCGTCCTCGAATCCCTTTCCAACGCCGCCCTGTTGCAGGCCGTGCGCAAGCTCAACCCGCAGCAGCAGGAGTGCGTGACCCTGCGCTTCCTCCAGGGGCTGTCGGTCGCCGAGACCGCGCGCGTCATGGGCAAGAACGAGGGCGCGATCAAGACCCTTCAGTACCGCGCGGTGCGCACGCTCGCCAGGCTCCTGCCGGACGACGCCCGCTGACCTTCAATAACTCTCGGTAACTTGGCGGCTGCGGACCGGTCCGATCATCGTCAGGGCGTAACCCCGGCCGCGCGTCGCTCGTTGAGCGGGGTGCAGGCTCCCTCCGGTAAACGCCGTGCCCGTCGCCACTCACTCGATCGGGTGGCCGCGTTCGCGGCGTGCAACTTTCCCGGTGCCCTGGGGAGTCGACCGTCATGACGAGAGGAGGTGCCGCCAGTGATCGCGAACGTATCGGCACACCGGCGGGCGCACGCCTTCGCCCAGGCGCTGGAGGCGCTGGAGGCTCTGGGGAGCCGGAGCCGCAGCACCCTGGGCGGTCAGGACCAGGACCTCGACCGGGCTCTCCGACATCTTCCGGATCCGGCGGACCCGCTCGACGAGCTGGACTTCGCCTCCCATCCGGATCTGACCGACGGCTCGGCCGAAGGACGGCCCGCCCCCTCGGCCGAGCAGGCCGAGCGGGACCGGATGCTGGCCCTGACGGGCGGCCTGCGCAGGCTGCCCGCACCGCAGTTGGACCCCGACGTCCGGGCCGCGCAGCGGGCGCGGCTCATGGCCGCCACCCAGGCGGCGAACGCCGAGCGCGCCTCCCGGGTGCCCGAGCCGCGGCCCGAGGCCGGCCCGCGGCGGCGCCTCGGCCGTCTCAAGCCCCGCTCCCGATGGTCCAAGGGCCTGGCCGCGGGCAGCCTGACCGTGGGCGTGGCGGCGGGCGCGTTCGGCGGGGTCGCCGCCGCCAGTTCCGACGCGCTGCCGGGCGACACGCTCTACGGGCTCAAGCGCGGCATGGAGGACCTGAAGCTGGAGATGGCACACGGCGACGCCGCCCGCGGCCGCCTGTACCTGCACCAGGCGGCGACGCGGATGGGCGAGGCGCGCCGCCTGATGGAGCGGGGCCGCTCCGGGGATTTGGACCACGAGTCGCTGCGCGAGATCCGCAAGGCCCTCTCCGGCATGCGCCACGACGCCGCCGAGGGCCACCGCCTGTTGCACGGGGTCTACGAGCGGGACGGCTCCCTGGGCGCGCTGAAGACGCTGTCGTCCTTCTCCACCGACCACCGTGCGGGCTGGACCAGGCTGCGCGACATGCTCCCGGCCCAACTCTTCGACGTCGGCGACCAGGTGAGTTCGGTGCTCGACGCCATAGACCACGAGGTCGGTCCGCTGCGGGCGCTGCTGCCCGGCGAGCACGGCGGCGGGATCCGCCCCGAGCGGATGCGCGAGGAGCACACCGCCCGCGCCGAGCCGGGGCGTACGGCCCGGCCCTCGCCCTCCGCGTCGCCGCAGCGCGACAGCCGCCCGGCGGACTCCGGGAGCGGCCAGCCGCGCCCGTCCGCGTCCAGCGCGGAGAAGCCCCAGGGCCTGCTCGGCGGCGTGCTCGGGCAGCCCGAGGACCCCAGCGCGAGCCCGTCGGTCGGCAAGTCGGACCAGGACGGCAGGACGACCCAGCCGGACATCACCATCCCGCCGCTGCTCCCGGGCCTCCTCCCCGGCCTGGGGCTGAGCGGCGGCGGGGAGGAGAGTCCGAAGTAGGCCGGGCCGGTGCCGTCCGATGCGGGTGGGCCCGCGGAGCAGCGCTCCGCGGGCCCACCCGCGTACCCACGCTGCCGCCCCCGCCCGCGCGCGAAGGCCGCGCAGGCGGGGCAGGTCGCGCGAAGGCGTCAGAAGAACACCGACCGCCGCTCCACCAGCAGCTGGTAGAGCGTGTGCTGGATGGTCTCCCGCACCTGGTCGGTCAGGTTGAAGGTCAGCATCGGGTCGTCCGCGGCCTCCGGCGCGTACCCGTCGGTGGGAATCGACTCGCCGAACTGGATCGTCCACTTCGTCGGCAGCGGCAGCACCCCCAGCGGCCCCAGCCACGGGAAGGTCGGCGTCAGCGGGAAGTACGGGATGTTCAGCAGCCGGGCGAGGGTCTTCACGTTCCCGACCATGGGGTAGATCTCCTCCGCCCCGACGATCGAGCACGGCACGATCGGCACCCCGGCCCGCAGCGCCGTGGCCACGAACCCGCCCCGGCCGAAGCGCTGGAGCTTGTACCGCTGGGCGAACGGCTTGCCGATCCCCTTGAACCCCTCGGGCATGACCCCGACCACCTCGCCCCGCTCCAGCAGGACTTGGGCGTCCTCGGCGCACGCCACCGTGTGCCCCGCCTTGCGCGCCAGCTCGCTCATGAACGGCAGCACGAACACCAGGTCGGCGGCGAGCAGCCGCAGGTGTCGGCCCGCCGGGTGCCGCTCGCGGAGCGCGAGCTGGAGCATCGCCCCGTCGAACGGGATCACCCCGGAGTGGTTGGCGACGACCAGCGCGCCGCCGGTCCCGGGCACGTTCTCCACGCCCTTCACGTCGACGCGGAAGTACTTCTCGAACAGCGGCCGGAACACCGGCCGCAGCACCTGCTCGGTCAGCTCCTCGTCGTACCCGAAGTCGTCGACCTCGTACTCGCCGGTGATCCGGCGGCGCAGGAAGCGCAGGCCCTCGGCCAGCCGCCGCTCCCAGTCGCCGCCCGGCGCCTCCCGCCGCGCCCCGGACCCGTGCGGCCCGTCGGCCCCCGGCCCGTCCTGGGCCCGGCCGCCCGCGGCCCCCGCGCCGTCGTGCCGCCCGTCGCCCGGCCGCTCGTCCCCGGGCTCTCCCCCG
>NZ_JAVSCF010000156.1:0-15269 GCF_031932565.1 Streptomyces sp. B1866 | reverse complement strand
CTCGCCCGTGGCGGCCGCCGCCGCGGGGGCGGCGGCGCCGGCGGCGGGCTCGCGCGGCAGGTCGTCGTCCACGTGGCTGCGGCGGCCGGGCAGGGCGAGCACCACGAGCACGAGAGCGAGCAGGCCCTGGCACCACACCCAGGTGGTGTGCGCGGCCGGGGTCCGGTAGGTGAGGTCCAGCCGGCCGCCGTCGGCCGGGAGGACGAAGCCCTGGGCCCAGCCGTCGACGGTCGTGGCCTTCAGGGGCCGGCCGTCGAGCGTGGCGTGCCAGCCGGGCGCTGCCTGGTCGGCGATGCGCAGCACCCGGCCCTCCGGCCCGCCCGGGACGGTGGTGTGCGCCTCGACCGTCCCGGCCGCGACCGGCACGGGCGCGGCGGCGCGCGTGCCGTTCCGGGCCGCGTTCTGCCGGCCGTTCTGGGCCGCCGCGCCGTCCTGCGCACCGTTCTGGGAGCCGTTTGAGGAGCCGTTCGAGGAGCCGTCCTGGGAGTCGCCGCCCGTCCCGCGCGCGACGATCGCCACCCGCGGCACCCGCTGGTCGACGCGCCACAGCGAGTTGCCGTCCTGGTGGCTGAGCCGGGTCAGGCCCGGCGTGGCGTCCAGCACGGCGCGTATCCGGCCGGGCGCGCTGTCGCGCACCAGCACGTACCGCACCGCGTAGCCGCCGAGCTGGCCGGTCTGGTCGGCGCCGGAGCCCGCGACGAGCCGGGAGACGATCCGGCCGAGGCCGTCGTCGTGTCCGGCCGCCGCGAGTTCGCCGTCGCCGAGCCGGGCGCCCGAGCCGCGCACGAGCACGTAGTGGATCCGGTTCCCCGCGCCGTCGAGTACAAGGGTGCGCGGCTGGTCGGGGTGCTGGCTCTCGGCGGCGACGAACGCGGGCACCTGGTCCGGGGCGCGCCGCCCGACCGGCCCGGCCGCGCCGCCCGCCATCCAGGCCACCGCGGCGACCAGCGGGGCGAGCGCCGAGACGGCCGCGACCAGCAGCGCGGCGGGCTGCCGCCACCCGAAGCTGCGGGCCGCCACCCGCTCGCGCGCGCCCTCGGCGCCGACGGCGGCGGCGGCCAGCAGAGCCAGGCCGGTGACGAGGGTGGCGGGCCCGGCCCAGCCGGAGTGGTTGGCGAGGGCGGCGAAGAGGTAGCCGGTGAGCGCCACGGCCCACGCGGCGCGCAGGGCCGTCAGCCGCTCGCCGCGGGCCAGGGCCGCCAGGGCGGCGAGCACCAGGCCGAGCAGCAGCACCGTGCCGCCGCCCTTGGGGCCGCCGGGGCTGAGCGCGAGCAGGTCCCAGGCGGACGCGTGGCCGCCGTCGTAGTCGAGCCCGGCCTCGTCCAGCAGCCGGCCGGGGTGGGCCAGCAGTCCCAGCGACCAGGGGGCGAGGACGAGCAGCGGGGTGCCGACGACGGCCAGCAGGCGCAGCCCGTACGCGGGCAGCCGGCTGGTGCCGCCCGCCGCGACGCGGTAGCCGAGCAGGCCCGCGCCCAGCACCAGCGCCATCGGCCAGACGACCGGCGTGAAGGCGGTGGTGAACGTCAGCAGCAGGGCGTACGCCCAGGTGGCGCGCCAGCCGGGCGGGCCGCTGCCGCGCCGCCGGGCGAGCCCCGAGGCGGCGACGGCCGCGCGGGCCATCAGGGGCAGCAGCACGGCGAGCACCGCGGTGCCCAGCCGTCCGGCGGCCAGCGCGCCGGTCGCGGCGGGCAGGAACGCGTACGCGACGCTGCCCCACGCGCGCAGCAGCCGGGACTCCACCAGCGGCCGGGAGGCGAAGTACGCGGTGCAGCCCGCCAGCGGCACCGAGCCCACCAGCAGCACGGTGAGGGTCAGGCCGGTGCTGCCGAGCAGCACCGCGGCGAAGGACGCCAGGACGGCCAGGTACGGGGGCGCGCCCTGGGTGCCGCCGGTGCCCACCGGGTGCCAGCCGCCGGTGTACCGGTCCCACAGGCCGGAGACGTCGCCGGGGGCGGGCAGCAGCGCGCCGCCGGACAGGGCGCCGCCGCCGAGCAGGTCGCGGCAGGCGACGAGCGAGACCAGCAGCAGGGCGGCGAACAGCACCGGGCCCGGTTTGCGCGCGATCCGCTTCAGCCGGGCGAACTGCTCGACCTCCAGGAAGTCCGCGTCCTCGCCGCCGGGCCCGGACTCCACCGCGCCGCCGTGCCGCCCGCCCGCGGCCGGGTCCGCGTCGAACCTGCCGGTGAGGCTGCCGGCGACCTGCTCCACGGTGGCCCGTACGGTCGCGCCGGGCGGCGGGAACAGCGGCTTCAGCTCGCGCGGGCCGGTGACCGGGCGGCCGCGGCGGCGGCGCGCGGCGCGCAGCTTGCCGGGCCGCGCCAGGGTGCCGAAGAGGCCGGAGACCTCGTCCAGGGCCGTGCGCGGCTCCTTGCCGACCAGGTAGCCGAGCGCCCGCAGCAGGGTGCTCAGCACGAGCCGCAGCAGTACGTACGGCAGCAGCGCGGTGCGGGTGTTGGCCAGCAGGGTGTAGACGGCGCCGGCCTTGTCGATGCGGTGCGGGGTGGCCACCGAGCGGCGCACGCAGTCGATGGGGCGCCGCTCGCGCGAGGCCGCCTCAGCGTGCCGGAGCACCGCGTCCGGCGCCACGAGCACCTGGTGGCCGGCGGCCTGCGCGCGCCAGCACAGGTCGACGTCGTCGCGCATCAGCGGCAACCGGGGGTCGAGGCCGCCGAGTTCGTCCCACACGTCGCGGCGTACGAGCATGCCCGCCGTGGACACCGCGAGCACCGGTCGGATCCGGTCGTGCTGCCCCTGGTCCTGCTCGCGGCGCTCCAGGCCGGTCCAACGGCGGCCGCTGCGGGCGATGCTGACGCCCACTTCGAGCAGCTGCCGCTGGTCGTACCAGCCGCGCAGCTTGGGCCCGACGATCGCCGCGCGCGGGCTGTCGTCGGCGACGCGCAGCAGCTCGGCGAGGGCGCCGGGCGCGGGCGCGCAGTCGTCGTGCAGCAGCCACAGCCACTGGACCGGCTCGCCGTACGGCAGCTCCGGCATGTCGTACGCCTCGTCGTGCCAGGTCCGGGTGACCGGGTCCCAGCCGCTGGGGCGCTTGAGGTAGGCCAGCTCCTCGGGGCCGAGCACCGGCGCGGTGCGCGCGGCCTCGTCCACGGCCTGGCCGAAGCCGGTGCGGCGGGCGAGGTGGAGCACCCGGTCCGGGCCGAGGGACTCCGCGAGCAGCGCGGCCGACTCGTCGGCGCTGCCGGTGTCGGCCGCGATGACGCCCTGCACCGGCCGCTCCTGGCCGAGCAGCCCGGCCAGCGCCTCCGGCAGCCAGCGGGCGCCGTCGTGGGCGACCAGGACGGCGGTGACGACGTGGCGCGGGAACTCCGGCGCGCGGGCGGAGGCGAACGCGGCGGTGGCGGCCGCCTGGTTGCTGTGCAGGGACATCGAGGTACGGCCCGGTTCGCTGGACTGCGGTGGACGCGCGCCTCGTGGGGCGGCGGCGCGTCTCGGACGGGCCCCCACACTAACGGCTGCGCGCGCCGCCGGTCCGCCTGCCCGCGTGAAGTCCCGGGACCCCGTGTGAAGGTCTCGCGTGAAGGTCCCGCGCGTGCAGCGTGAAGGTCACACGCGTGATCGTGACGAAGATCCCGCGCGGGGCGTGAAGGTCACGCGCGGGGCGGAGGTCCGCGGGCCCCGTCCGGAGGTCCGCGCCTCGCGCGTGCGCAGCGGTCCGCGCCTGCGCGGTCCCCGCGGGCAGGTCCCGCGCGGGGGTCCTCCGCGGGGTGGTCCCGCGCGTGGCCGTCCCGCGCGGGGCGGGACCGGCGCCAGATCGTGGCGCGGGTGCGGTCGGGCCGTCAGGCCGTCAGACCGCCGCCTTCTTCAGCCGACGGCGCTCGCGCTCGGACAGGCCTCCCCAGATACCGAATCGCTCGTCGTTGGCGAGGGCGTATTCCAGGCACTCGGAGCGAACCTCACAGGCGAGGCAAACCTTCTTCGCCTCCCGGGTGGACCCGCCCTTTTCCGGGAAGAACGACTCGGGGTCGGTCTGGGCGCACAGCGCGCGCTCCTGCCACCCGAACTCCTCGTCCGCCCCTTCGACCAGCAGTTGCTGGAACAACTCGGTCATGTGCGCCCCTCGTGGTGTTTTCGCTTCCCCGCGTACCGCGCCGCCGTGTTTCGGCGGAACGACACGAGTGAAATTACAAGTGTGCCGATCCGGGGCAGTCAAGCCGGGATCTGCTAATGAGCGCCTTATTCACTCTGCGGAACCAAGGGCGCACGGATTAGTCTTCAAATCAGCCTAAAAGAGACAACTCTCAGGTGAGCCCGCCACGCTTCCTCTCTCTCACCGGTCCCCGCGGGCTCTCCGCGGGGACTCCGGGGGTTCCGCGCGGGCCCTCCCGGGCCTTGGCGGGGCCGCCCGCCCCCGCGCCGCGCGGCCCCGGCCGCACGGCACCTACGCGGGATATGGACGCGGCACGCGCCCCTGCCGTTGCAGTGATCCGGAATCTTTCCCGGACGTTCCCGCCCGCTCCCGCCGTCCGGTCCGGCGGCGGCCCGTGCGCACGGCACGCGCGGGCCGCGCCGTACCGGCCGTACGGTTTGTGACCGACGCGAACCGGCCATCCACCGGTCGCCGAGTTGACACAGCCTGGCGCAACCCGGTCTCCTTGTCCCCATGCCAGTGATCTCCTCGCCCCGGTCGACCCGTGCACACGGGTCCCGTGGTGGTGCGCGGACGCACTGTCGCTGTTCCAGCTGTTGACGCCACCTGGCTCCAGCCGACCGCACGCCTGTACCAGGCATTTCTCTTCCGCTCACCAGCACTTTCCCGCCGAGGAACCCAACGTTATGAACAGCGACATCCAGATCGCGGGCGATCCGCTCGCCGTTCCGCATCTGCTGCCGCCCGCGCCCGCCCACCCCTCCACCGTCGCCGGATTCGCCGGACTGGCCCGCGCGGTCGCCGCGGACCGCGCGAGCTGGGAACCGCTCGTCCGGTACGACGCCACCCTGCGCTGGTACCACCGGCTGCGCACCGGCCCCGGCTACGAGCTGTGGCTGCTGAGCTGGGTGCCCGGGCAGAGCACCGGGGCGCACGACCACGGCCGCTCCTCCGGCATCCTGACCGTCCTCGACGGGACGCTGAGCGAGCGGGCCGGAGACGGCCGGGTGCGGTCGCTCTCGGCCGGGGCGCAGCGCGTGTTCGCGCCCGGGTACGTCCACGACGTCGTCAACGACTCCCTCGAACCGGCCGTCAGCCTGCACGTCTACTACCCCGGGTTGACGGAGATGCCGCTGCACCCGTCGCAGAGCGCGGTCGCGGACCAGGGCGCGGCGCTCATGGCGTAACCCGCCCACGTCGCCGGACCCGATGTCAGACCTCCCTGCAAGACTGTCATCCATGCGCATTGTGGTTCTGGCTGGGGGGATCGGCGGTGCCCGGTTCCTGCGCGGGCTGAAGTCGGCCGCCCCCGGCGCCGACGTCACCGTCATCGGCAACACCGGCGACGACATCCACCTCTTCGGGCTCAAGGTCTGCCCCGACCTCGACACCGTGATGTACACCCTCGGCGGGGGCATCCACGAGGAGCAGGGCTGGGGCCGCGCCGACGAGACCTTCGCGGTCAAGGAGGAGCTGGCGGCGTACGGCGTCGGGCCCGAGTGGTTCGGCCTCGGCGACCGCGACTTCGCCACGCACATCGTCCGCACCCGGATGACCGCCGCGGGCTACCCGCTCAGCGCCGTCACCGAGGCGCTGTGCGACCGGTGGCGGCCCGGGGTGCGGCTGCTGCCGATGACCGACGACCGCGTCGAGACGCACGTCGTCATCGACGACCCCGACACGCCCGGCAAGCGCAAGGCCGTCCACTTCCAGGAGTACTGGGTGCGGCTGCGCGCCGCCGTGCCCGCGCACGCGGTCGTGCCCGTCGGCGCCGAGCAGGCCAAGCCCGCGCCCGGCGTGCTGGAGGCCGTCGGCGAGGCCGACGTCGTGCTCTTCCCGCCGTCCAACCCGGTCGTCAGCGTCGGCACCATCCTCGCCGTGCCGGGCGTGCGGGAGGCCGTCGCGGACGCCGGGGCGCCCGTGGTGGGCCTGTCGCCGATCGTGGGCGGCGCGCCCGTGCGCGGCATGGCCGACAAGGTGCTGGCCGCCGTCGGCGTGGAGTCCACGGCCGCCGCCGTCGCGCGGCACTACGGCCCGGCGCTGCTGGACGGCTGGCTGGTCGACACGGTGGACGCCGCCGCGGTGCCCGAGGTGGAGGCGGCCGGAATCCGCTGCCGGTCCGTGCCGCTGATGATGACCGGCGTCGAGGCCACCGCCCGGATGGCCGCGGAGGCCCTGGCGCTGGCCGAGGAGGTACGCGCGTGACGGGCCCCGGTCCGACCGCCGTCCCGCGCGCGGGCGAGCAGGCCGCCGACGCGCCCGGCGGCGGTCCGGCCGCCGTCCCGCGCGAGGGCCCCGCGCCCTCGTACCGGGTCTGGGCGCTGCCCGGCCTGCCGGAGGTGCGGGCGGGCGACGACCTGGCCCGGCTGGTCGCCGACGCCGCCGCCGCGAGCGGGCTGCCGCTGGCCGACGGCGACGTGCTGCTGGTCACCTCGAAGATCGTCAGCAAGGCCGAGGGACGGGTCGTACGCGCGGACGACCGCGAGGCCGCCATCGACGCCGAGTCGGTACGGGTGGTCGCCCGGCGCGGCACGCTGCGCATCGTCCAGACGCGGCTCGGCCTGGTGATGGCCGCGGCCGGGGTCGACGCCTCCAACACCCCGGCCGGCACCATCCTGCTGCTGCCCGAGGACCCCGACGCGTCCGCGCGCCGCCTGCGGGCCGGGCTGCGGGCCGCGCTCGGCGTCGACGTGGGCGTCGTCGTCACCGACACCTTCGGCAGGCCGTGGCGCAGCGGGCTGACCGACGTGGCGATCGGCGCGGCGGGCGTGCGGGTGGTGGACGACCTGCGCGGCGGCACGGACGCGTACGGCAACGAGCTGAGCGCCACCGTCGTCGCCACCGCCGACGAACTGGCCGCGGCCGGCGACCTGGTCAAGGGCAAGGCGAACGGGCTGCCGGTGGCGGTGGTCCGCGGACTGCCGCACCTTGTGACGCCGCCCCAGGAGGCAGAGGGCGACGACGGCGACCCGGGCGCGCGGGCGCTGGTGCGCGACGCCGCGCACGACATGTTCCGGCTGGGCACCTCCGAGGCCGTACGCGAGGCGGTGACCCTGCGGCGTACGGTCCGGGAGTTCACCGACGAGCCGGTGGACCCGGCGGCGGTGCGGCGGGCCGTGGCCGCCGCCGTCACCGCTCCCGCGCCGCACCACACCACGCCGTGGCGGTTCGTGCTGCTGGAGTCGGCGGGCGTGCGGGAGCGGCTGCTGGGCGCGATGCGGGACGCGTGGACCGCCGACCTCAAGGGCGACGGTTTCACCTCCGAGAGCACCGCCCGGCGGCTGCGGCGCGGGGACGTGCTGCGGGCCGCGCCGTGCCTGGTGGTGCCGTGCCTGGTGGCGACAGGCGCGCACGCCTATCCGGACGCGCGGCGCGCGACCGCCGAGCGGGAGATGTTCGTGGTGGCCGCGGGCGCCGCGGTGCAGAACCTGCTCGTCGCGCTGGCGGGCGAGGGCCTGGGCTCGGCGTGGGTGTCCTCGACCATGTTCTGCCGGGAGGTGGTGCGGGAGGTGCTGGGCCTGCCCGCGGAGTGGGACCCGATGGGGACGGTCGCGGTCGGGCGCCCGGCCGCCGCGCCGGCGCCGCGTCCGGAGCGCGCCGCCGAGGCGTTCGTGGTGGTGCGGTAGGGCCGTACGGCGCGCACGTACGGGCCCGGGCCGGGGCCGGCGACTTCCCGGCTGCGGACCCGGGTGCGGCCTCTCGGCGGTGCGGCCTCTCGGCGTACGGGAGCGGTCGGCACCCGGGCGGTACGGCCCCGGTCAGCGGCCTTCCGCGCGTACGGCTCCTGGGCTGGCGACTCCCGGCGTACGGCGCGGTCAGCGGCTTTCCGCGCGTACGGGCGCGCCCGTACACGCGGTCCGCGGCCCGTACGGCGGCCCCGTCACGCGCGGGCCGGCCGTTCGGCGCCCGGCGCGGCCCGCGCGCCTACAACGCCCGGATGTCGCCCACCGGGAAGCGGGGCGCGCGGCGCGGCATGCGGCGGCCCGCCAGCAGGATCAGGCGGGCGGCCCGGTGCCGCTGGCCCGCGTAGGGGGCGAGGAGTTCGAGCATCGCGGCGTCGTCGGTGCCGCGCCGCCCGGTGAGCGCGTAGCCGATGGCGCCGGGCAGGTGCAGGTCGCCGACGGTGATCGCGTCCGCGCCGCCGTGGGTGCGCTGGAGCGTCTCGGCCGCCGTCCACGGCCCGACGCCCGGGATGGCCTGGAGCCGCGCCGACGCGGCGGCCACGTCCATCCCGGCGGCCTCCTCCATGCGGCGCGCGGCCCGTACGGCCCGCAGGACGGCCGACGAGCGCTTGGCGTCGACGCCCGCGCGGTGCCACTCCCAGGACGGGATGAGCGCCCACGCGCGCGGGTCGGGCATGACCCGCAGTCGGTCGTCGGGGCCCGGGGCGGGCTCGCCGTGCCGGTGCAGCAGCAGCCGCCAGGCGCGGTACGCCTCGTCGGTGGTGACCTTCTGCTCCAGGATGGTGGGGATCAGGGACTCCAGCACCAGGCCGGTGCGGATCAGCCGGAGCCCGGGGTGGCGCCGGTGCGCCTCGTGGACGAGCCGGTGGCGGGGCACGAAGGCCGACGGGTCGTCGTCGGCGCCGAGCAGCGCGGGCAGCCGGTCGAGCAGCCACTGGGCGCCCGGGCCCCACGCCTCGGCCTCGACGCCCGTGCCGTACCGCTGGACGACGCGCAGCGTGCCGGGCCCGTCCGGCGTCCGGCTGGCCCGCCATACCGCGCCGGAGGCGTCGGTGCGGAACGCGGGGTCGGCCGGTCCCCGGCGCAGCACGCACAGGCTGCTCATCAGGTCGTACGGGCCGGGCGGGACCCAGGTGCGGCGCGCGGGCATCCGCACAGGCTACGGTCCGCCGCGCGGCACCCCGGCAGCGGGGCGCCCGGCGCACGCGGCCCGCGCGCGTGCCGTACGGGCGTACGGGCGTACGGGCGTACGGGCGTACCGTACGGGCCGGTCGGTCCCGGCGGGCCACCCGTGGGGCCGCGCTCCCGGGCCGCGCGCGGCGGACCCGTACGGTCGCCGGCGCCACCGGCCGGAATGGCCGTCACACAGCCGTCACACGTCCGAGGAGAACCGCACCGCCCCCGCCGGGATGTCCGCCCCGCACCACACCCGCACCCCGTCCCGCAGCTCGTTGTCGGCGCCGACCAGCGCGCCGTCGCCTATCACCGCGCCCTGGAGGACCGTCCGGGCCCCGATGCGGGCCTCGGCGCCGATGAGCGAGTCGCGGACCTGCGCGCCCGCCTCCACGACGGCGCCCTCCAGGACCGTGCTGCCGTCGATCTCCGCGCCCGCGCCGACCCGCGCGCGCGGGCCGATGACCGTGCCGCCGGTGAGCTTGGCGTCGTCCGCGACGCGCGCGCTGTCCAGCACCAGCCGGTCGCCGCGGGCGCCGGGCACGGCCGGGGAGGGGGCGCGGCCCAGGACCAGGTCGGCGGAGCCGCGGACGAACGCCTGCGGGGTGCCGAGGTCGAGCCAGTAGGTGGAGTCGACCATGCCCTGGAGGTGGGCGCCCGCGGCGAGCAGCCCGGGGAAGGTCTCCCGCTCCACGGAGACCGGCCGGCCGGCCGGGATGGCGTCGATCACCGAGCGGGTGAAGACGTAGGCGCCCGCGTTGATCTGGTCGGTGACGATCTCCTCGGGGGTCTGCGGCTTCTCCAGGAAGGCCGTGACCCGGCCACGCGCGTCGGTGGGCACCAGGCCGAACGCGCGCGGGTCGGTGACCCGGGTGAGGTGGAGGGTGATGTCGGCGCCGGTGGTGCGGTGGGTGTCGACCAGGGCGCCGATGTCGAGGCCGGTGAGGATGTCGCCGTTGAACACCAGCACCGGGTCGTCCGGCCCGGACGACAGCCGGGACGCCACGTTGCGTATCGCGCCGCCGGTGCCCAGCGGCTCCTCCTCGGTGACGTACTCCAGGCGCAGGCCCAGCGAGGAGCCGTCGCCGAAGTACGGCTCGAAGACCTCGGCCAGGTAGGACGTGGCGAGCACGATGTGCTCGACACCGGCCGCCCGGGCACGCGCGAGCTGGTGGGTCAGGAACGGGACGCCCGCCGCGGGAACCATGGGCTTGGGGGTGTGCACCGTCATCGGGCGCAGCCGGGTTCCCTTGCCGCCGACCAAGAGGATCGCTTCTGGCGTTGCTGGCGCGCTGGTCACGTCGTCGTCTCTGCTTCCTGCTCGGCTCCCCGGACGGCGGCCAGTGTAAGCAGAACAACACGGTTCCCCACTGTCCGGTCAGCGGCGTTGGAGACGGGCGGCCGTACCGCGGATCGTGCCCAGCTTGGCGTACAGGCGGCTTCCCGGGCAGGCGGTGGCGAAGCCGTCGCGGTGCCCGGAGACCGCGTGCAGACGGGCGACGCGGCCGGACCGGTACTTGTTGCCGCCGGCCGAGACCAGACTGACCGTCCCGCGCGGGTTGCGCCCGTACCGGCCGAGCTTCCAGGCGGCGAGCTTGGCGACGGCCTTCACGGCGGCGTCGGACGGGTTGGTCCTGCCGAACGAGCCGAGGACGGCGACGCCCGCGCTGTCGCTGTTGAAGCCCATGGTGTGGGCGCCGAGCACGGCTTTGGCCACGCCGCCGGCCCGGCCCTCGTAGATGGTTCCGCACTTGTCGACGGCGAAGTTGTAGCCGATGTCCCGCCAGCCCAGGCTGCGGACGTGGTAGCGGTAGACGCTGCGCAGGACGGCGGCCGACTGGGAGCAGCTGTAGCTGTTGCCCGTGGCGGTGTGGTGGACGAAGACGGCCTTGACGGTCGAGGTGTACGCGAACGCGCGCTCGCGCAGCGTCTCGTTGGCGCCCCATCCGGCGCGGCTGACGATGCGCGGGCGGGGCGCGGAGTGCGGGCCGGAGTCGCGGCCGCCGTCGGAGTGCGACGGCTTCGAGGGCTTCGACGGCTTGCTGGGCTTGGACGGCTTGGAGGGCTTCGACGGCTTGCTGGGCTTGCTGGGCTCGTCGGAGTCGGAGGAGTCGGGCGGGAAGAGCGAGTCCCACGGGTCGTAGTCGCCCCAGTCCCAGGGGTCGTCGCCGTCCTTACGGGCGCGGGCGGCCCGGTCGGAGGCGTCCGCGGGCCCGCCGCGTGCCCCGGCGGCCGGTCCGGACGCGGCCCGGTCGGCCGTGCCGGAGCCGGTGGCCGTACGGGCCGCGCCGGAGCCGGTGGCCGTACGGCCAGGCGTCGTACGACCCGTCGTACGGCCGGCCGTCGTACGGGCGGCTGCCGCGCGGTCGGTCACCTCGGCCGTCGCGCCGACCGCCCCGCCCGCCGCCTGCCCCGGGTCCACGAGGTCCAGCCGCAGGCCGGCCGGGAGCGGGGCGGCGGCCCGGTCGGTGCCCGGCCGGGGGGTGACGCGGACCTCGACGCCGTCGGAGGAGCCCACCCACAGCGGGGCGCTGCCGCCGCGCGCGCGGGCGGCGCGCTCGGGCGACCCGGGGTCGGGCGCGTCGTCGTCGTGGACCGGCAGGTCTCGCCAGCCGGACCAGGTGGCGGTGCCCGCCGCGCGCGTGCGCACCCGCACCCGGCCGCGCAGGTCGGCGTCCGCGTCGTCCCAGACAACGCCCAGTAGGGAGAAGGGCTTGACGCGCCGTGCGGTGAGGCCCCGTTCGGCGTGCGGTGAGGGTACGGCGCGGTCGAGCGCCCCGCCGAGCGGGGCCAGTGGCAGCGTCTGGGTGCTGCCCGGGACTTCCACGACGCGTTCGGCTCGGGCGGGGGCGGCGGTCACCGTGACCGGGAAGGCCAGGGCAGCGGTGCACGCGACGCCGATCGAGGTTGCTAGGAAGGCACGCATAGGGTAAATGATTCGCATAAGCGGACAAGACTGTCTATTGAGGATCGCCGCGTGTCGGCCGACAAGGTGACGGACAATCCCACGCCCGCCCCCGGCCCGCCCCCGGCCCGCGCCCCGCTTCGCGTGCCGCCCGCGCGGCCGCGCCGCGTACCCTGGCGTCGATGAACGCCACCGACCGCACCCCCGCCGACCTGCTGCGATCCGCTCTCGCCAGCGATCCCGCGCGTCCCTTTGTCACCTTCTACGACGACGCGACCGGCGAGCGCGTCGAGTTGTCCGTCGCCACCTTCGCCAACTGGGTGGCGAAGACGGCCAACCTGCTCCAGGGCGACCTCGGCGCCGGGCCCGGCGACCGGCTCGCGCTGCTGCTGCCCGCCCACTGGCAGACCGCCGTGTGGCTGCTGGCCTGCTCCTCCGTCGGCGTCGTCGCCGAGGTGGGCGGCGACCCGGCCGCCGCCGACCTGGTCGTCAGCGGCCCGGACACGCTGGAGGCGGCCCGCGCCTGCCCCGGCGAGCGCGTGGCGCTGGCCCTGCGCCCGCTGGGCGGCCGCTTCCCCCAGCCGCCGCCCGGCTTCGCCGACTACGCCGCCGACGTGCCCGGCCAAGGCGACCGCTTCGCGCCGTACGCCCCGGTGGACCCGGACGCGCCCGCGCTGGCCGTGGACGGCACCGAGCTGACGGGCGCCCAGACGGTCGAGCGGGCCCGCGCGGACGCCGCCACCCGCGGCCTCGGCCCCGGCTCGCGGCTGCTGTCCGGGCTGCCGTACGACACGTGGGAGGGGCTGTCCGCGGGGCTGCTCGCGCCGCTGGCCTGCGGCGGCTCGGTGGTGCTGTGCCGCCACCTGGACCCGGCGGACGCGGACGGCCTGGCCAAGCGCCGGGAAAGCGAGCGCGTCACGGCCACCGCCCTGTAGGGCCCTGGCCGCGGCCCGCCGCCCGCGCGGACAGTCGAACACGTCCGACAGGTGGACACCGGGCGGGCGGGCCGGGGCCCCGGGCCGGACGCGCGGGAAGAAACCGGCGCGGGGCGTACAACCACGGGCGGCTTCCGTACGTCTGGATCAGTGAGCGCACGGCCGTGGCGGCCGGGGCTCCCGCGGGCCGCCGCGACGCCCCGCGGGCTTGCAGAGTCCGGGGCACCCGTGCGGCGCGAGAGGCGCCCGAGACCGCGACGACAGGCAATATAAGCAGACAAAAGCATCAAAATTAAGCTCAGCATGTTGCAAAACGTCGTGAAAAGATTGTGTGGATTGCCCCGTTTCGGGGGAGTGGAATGTGTCACCGGCGTCGCTTGGCGCTGACGTAGGCGGATAGTGTGAGCGATCCGGTGCGCTCTTCGGGTGGCCGCGCACTGCACAGGACGACTACCGAGCGCCTTGGGGGGAGGCGCCGCGTGGCACCAACGGAGGACACAGGCGACCGTGGACGCGCAAGGCCGTGGGCAGGCGGGCGACATCGACCCCGCCGATCAGTGGGTGTTCGACCCGGACACCGGCAGTTATGTGCTGCGTCTGGAGCCCGTCGAGCAGTCGGCACCCGCCTCCGCCTCCCCGGTCGGCGCCGGTGACCGCCCCGGCGCCGGCGGACCGTCCGGCGGGCGGCGCGGGCTGCCCGAGGACCGGCGGCGCGACCTGCCCGAGCAGCGCGGCCGGCGGCGGGCGGCGGGCTCCAGCAGCCGGCGCAAGCGCAAGGCCAAGAAGTCCAAGGCCAAGAAGGCGCTCTACTGGGGCAGCGGCACGCTGGCCTTCCTGCTGGTCGGCGGCTCGGTGGCGGCGTACCTCGTCTACCAGCACCTGAACGGCAACATCAAGAAGGTCGACGTCGGCGAGAAGAACGCGCCGGTCTCCGACGGCCCGATGAACATCCTCGTCATGGGCACCGACAAGCGCGAGGGCAAGGGCAACGAGGGCTACGGCGACGCGGGCAGCGTCGGCCACGCCGACACCACGCTCCTCTTCCACGTCTCCGCCGACCGTACGAACGCGACCGCGCTGAGCATCCCCCGCGACCTGATCACCGACATCCCCGACTGCCCCACCAAGCAGGAGGACGGCACGACCAGGCTCATCCCGGGTGCGGCGCAGCAGCGCTTCAACACCAGCCTCGGGCAGAGCGGGCGCGACCCGGGCTGCACCTGGCGGACCGTCGAGAAGATGACCGGCCTGGACATCGACCACTTCATGATGGCCGACTTCAACGCCGTCAAGGCGCTGTCGTCGGCGGTCGGCGGCGTCGACGTGTGCCTCGCCCACGACATCAACGACGAGAAGTCGCACCTGAAGCTCAGTGAGGGGCGGCACACCATCGAGGGCGAGGAGGCGCTGGCGTTCGTCCGCACCCGGCACGGCGTGGGCTACGGCAGCGACCTGGACCGCATCAAGCTCCAGCAGCAGTTCCTCAGCTCGATGATGCGGAAGATGAAGGCCAGCGGCACGTTCACCAACCCGGGCAAGATGTGGAAACTGGCCAACTCCGCCACCAAGGCTCTCACCGTCGACACCGGCATCGGCACCGTCAAGAAGCTGACGGAGCTGGCGAAGAACCTCAGCAAGGTGGACCTGAAGAACGTCACCTTCGTGACGGTCCCGGTGGTCGACAACACCGACGGTGCGACCGTGGTGCTCAACAAGCCCAAGGCCGAGGCGCTGTTCTCGATGGTCCGCGAGGACGTGTCGCTGACGGAGGTGAAGCGCAAGGAGAAGGCGGCCAAGGACGAGCAGGCCGCCAAGCTGCGGGGGCCCAAGGCGCCCGCGGCCAGTGTCCGGGTGACCGTGCTCAACGGCAGCGGGCAGTTCGGCGCCGCGCAGGAGACGGTCGACTGGATGCAGAACACGGAGGGGATGCTGCTGACCGGCAACGGCGGCAACGCGCCGCGCAGCCTCGGCAAGACGACGCTGGAGTACGCGCCGAACCAGGCCGACCAGGCCCGCCGCCTCGCCGACAGCATGGGGCTGCCCGCGGCGGCCCTGAAGGAGAGCGCGCAGGACGCCCCGCCGAAGACGCCGATGACCCTGACTCTCGGCGCGGACTTCAAGGGCGCCGGCACACCCATCACGGCTCCGGCGAAGGCGCCGGAAGGAATCCAGAAGGTCGAGGCCAGCGACCGTAACGTCTGCGCCAAGTGACCAGCCACCGGCCGGAACCCATCGCACCCGCCGGGCCGGGAGCATCAGCGAAGTAACGGGGAGGCCCGATGCGGCAGAGCACTGCGGGGGGAAACGGGGGCGCGCGCCGGCGCGCGCCGGAAGCACGCGACTTCGGCTGGGATGACAGCCTCTACGAGGACACCGGCGGCGCGGGCACCGGCGGCGCGGGCACCGGGACCGCCGCGGCGACGGCCGGGCCGGGCGTTCCGGCCGCCCGGGGCGGCGGCGGCCGTCCG
>NZ_JAVSCF010000155.1:0-15439 GCF_031932565.1 Streptomyces sp. B1866 | reverse complement strand
CGGCCACCGCGCTCGCCGCCGCGCCCGGCGCGACGGCCGTGCCCGCGCTGGCCGCCGCCCTCGCAGACCCGCACGCCGACGTCCGCAAGGCGGCCGTACGGTCCCTGGGCCACCACCCCGGCCACCCCGGCACCGAGGCCGCGCTCGCCTCGGCCGCCGCCGACCCGGACGCCGACGTGCGCGGCTACGCACGGCTGGCGGGCGCGGCACACCGGGCGGATCAGGGACCCGTGGCGGATCAGGGGCTAGTGGCGGATCAGGGGCTCGTGGCCGACCAGGCGCCCGCGGCGGTTCAGGGGCCCGCGGCCGGCGGCGGGCGGCGGCCCGGCCGGGAACAGGCCGGGCACCAGTAGCCCTCCCCGCCCTCGATGAACATCCAGCCCAGCTCCCTGATGTACGGCGCGGCCTGGCCCGCCTCGTGCAGCAGGTGGCCGAACAGGTCCGCGTCGCGGTCCGGAGGCGGCTCGGCGATCACGAGATCGAAGCAGACCCGCTCCTGGCAGCCCACCCGGTCGCAGGCGAGGAAGAACCGCACAGGACCCGGAGCTTCGCCGTCGGTCATGAGGCTCATGCCGCGCATCGTGGCGCATCACGACAGCGCGGGCAACACCCGCGGCGACGGCGACCGCACGGTCCGTACGCGCCGAGGAGCGACCCGCGGGCCCGGGCCGGACGTGCGGTACGGCGGGCCCGGCACGGTCGGAACGGGACAATCATTGCGATCTTCCTTATGCGCCGCACAGGGCGCGAGGGAGGACAATCGAGGTGAGGACCGGGCGGCCCGGACCGGTCGGCAGGGTCGGCCGCGCCGCGCGGGCCCTACCGCCTCGCGGGCCGCCGCGAGGCCGCGCCGAGGGCTGTGGAGGTAGGTGCTCACCCATGCCGCGCACGCGTTTCGCCCCCGACCGGGGCCTGGCCACCCGCATGGTGACCACGATGTTCCTCATCGGGCTGCTGTACGTGGTCTTCGTCGGCGCCCTGATGGTGCTGCTGCGCGGCGCCTGGCCGGTGATCCTGCTGGTCGCGGGCGTCCTGTTCGTGGCCCAGTTCTGGTTCAGCGACCGGATCGCGGCCTTCGCCATGGGCGCGCGCGAGGTCACCCCTGAGCAGGCGCCCGAGCTGCACGGCGCGGTGGACCGGCTGTGCGCGCTCGCCGACATGCCCAAGCCGCGCGTGGCCGTGGCCGACAGCGACGTGCCGAACGCGTTCGCCACCGGGCGCAACCAGCGCAACGCCCTCGTGTGCGCCACCACCGGCCTGCTGCGGCGGCTGGAGCCGGAGGAGCTGGAGGGCGTGCTGGCCCACGAACTGTCGCACGTGGCGCACCGGGACGTGGCCGTGATGACCATCGCCTCGTTCTTGGGCGTGCTGGCGGGCTTCATGACGCGGATGGCCCTGTGGACGGGCCTGGGCCGCAACAGCCGGGACAGCAGCGCGGCCCTCGTCGCCCTGCTCGTCCCGCTGGTCAGCGCCATCGTCTACGTGATCAGCTTCCTGCTGACCCGGCTGCTGTCCCGCTACCGCGAGCTGTCGGCCGACCGGGCCGGCGCGCTGCTGACCGGCCGGCCCTCGGCACTCGCCTCCGCGCTGACCAAGGTGACCGGGCAGATGGCCCGCATCCCCACCCGCGACCTGCGGCGGGCCGAGCCGTACAACGCGTTCTTCTTCGCCCCGGCCCTGTCCGGGCAGAGCCTGAGCAGCCTGCTGTCCTCGCACCCGACCCTGGAGCAGCGGCTGGACCAGCTCGGCCGGATCTCCGCCGAGCTGGCGAGGAGCTGAGGCGCATGGGCTGGTGGGACACGCTGCTGGGCCGCAGCAGGCCCGTACGCCCCGACCTGGACCGGCTGTTCGCCCTGCCGTCCGCCGCCGTCACGCTGGAGGCGGGCGCCGGGTTCACGCCCACCGGGCTCGGCTCGGTGTGCTTCGCGAGCGTGGAGGGCGGCGCCTTCGCCGGGCTGCGGGACGAGGTGCGGGCGCTGCTGGACGCGGACACCGGCCGCGGCGGGGTGCCGGTCGAGTTCAGCCGCGACGCGTACGGCTACACCTGGCTGCTCGCCCGCCACCCGCCGGGCGGCGTGACCGACCTGGTGGGCGACCTGCACGCGGTCAACACGCTGCTCCAGGACGCGGGCTTCGGCCCGCAGCTGCTGTGCTCGCTGGTCGGCTTCCGCGCGGGCGGAGACGGCGTGGGGGAAGGCGGCGTGGGGGAAGGCGGCCGGTCGCTCGCGCTCGTCTACCTGTACAAGCGCGGCACCTTCTACCCCTTCGCCCCGCTGCCAGGCCCCGCCGAGCGGCGCGACAACGGCCTGGAACTCCAGGTGCGCGCCCTGCTCGGCGACGACCTGCGCGTGGAGGAGGACCTGAGCCGCTGGTTCCCGGTCTGGGGCGCGCCGGGCCTGTGACCCGGCCCGCCCCGGCGTCCGCCCCTCCGGTCGGCGTCATGCCAGGTACGGCAGCAGCGCCTCGCCGACGGCGAACTGCTCCTCCGTCATCTCGCCCTCGCCGTCCGCCTCGTCCTCCACGTCCCACAGGCTGTTCTGAAGCACCCGGCCCAGCGTCCAGCGCGCCGCCCGGCCCCGGTCCAGGCCCAGCACCTCCGTCATCAGGTCGAAGCGGCGGCGCACGGTGCGCGGGACGTCGCCGGTGGCGGTGATGTCCTCCCAGCGGTTGCCTATCGCGGGCAGCAGGTCGAAGCCCGGGTCACCGGCGAGCGGCTTGGGGTCGATGGCCAGCCACGGCTCGCGGCCCGAGCCGGGCAGCGGGGCGAGGACGTTCTCGTAGTGCAGGTCCCAGTGCAGCATCCGGTCGCCCGGCTCGCCGATCACCTCGGCCACGGCCGCCGCGCAGGTCTCCAGCAGGCGGCGCTCGTCGTCGTCGCCGAGCTTGCGCCGCACGTCCGGGGCCTCCTTCAGCATCGCGCCCGCGATGTCGGCGAGCGTGCGCATGCCGGGCGGGGCAGGCGTGGCGACCAGGCGGGCCAGCAGCTGGGAGAGGGTCAGCAGGGCCGCCTCGTCGTCCGGCACGGTCTGGAGCGTGCGGTGTCCGTCCAGCCGCTCCAGCAGCATCGTGCCGGTCTCCGGGGCGCTGTCCAGCAGCCGTACCGCGCCGTCGCCGTCCCAGACGCGCAGGGCGGTCGGCTCGCCGTCGTTCTCGTCGTTCACCGGCTGGAGCTTCAGCGCGGCGGGCGTGCCGTCCGCGCGGCGCACGGGAAGGACGAGCGCCACCATGCCGTGGTGCGCGTCGCCGTCCGGCCGCAGGTCCCACCGCTCCAGGTACTCCTCCGCCAGGCCCGGCAGCCCGGCGAGCCAGCCGGGGCCGCCGTCGTCGCCGGTGTACTCGGCGTGGTAGGCGGCCAGTTTGTCGGGAATGACGATGCGCGGCATGGGGCGGGTGTCTCCTCGGTACGGCGTGCGGTGGTGCGGCACGGCGGTGGGGGGGAACGGGCGGCGCGGCGGCGTGGGCACGGCGTCCCCGCACGCATCCGGCGCCTTCTGCCGCTTCAACGTTTCAAACCTCGTCCATGCTCCCAGTCCCCCTGTCACAGCTGACCGGCGGCTCCCCCGCCGAGCCCACCCGCCCGACCGCCGCCCGGGTCACGGCTTCAGGCTCGCCGCCACCGTCTCGGCGAACTCCACCGCCACCGGGCTCAGCGCCTCCCACTGCCGCACCGCCCAGCCCGCCGCCAGCGGCGGCAGCGAGGGGATGGGGATCAGCCGCAGCGCCGGGTGCTCCGAGGGGTGCTCGGACGCGTCCCGCCAGCCGGGCAGCGCGGGCACGACCGCGTGACCCAGGCCCAGCTCGGCCAGGAGGATGGCGGTGTCCCAGTCGGCCACGCTGGTCGTGGAGACCGGCTCGGTGCCCTGCCGGGTGAGGTGCTCCTCCAGGCGCAGCCGGGAGATGGAGTTCTCCGGCAGCCGGATATGCCGGATGCCCGCCAGGTCGTCGGCGCCGATCTCGGCGCGCGTGGCGAGCGGGTCGTCGGTCCGTACGGCCAGCACCCACGGCAGCTCCATGACCGGCCGCTGCTCCACGCCCCGCACCGGCGGGCCGATGGTGATCCAGGCCAGGTCGGCGGTGCCGGCGGCCAGCGCCTCGAAGCAGCGGCGGCTGGAGTTCTCGGTCTGGAACTCCAGGCTCACCCTCGGGTGCCGCCGCCGGAACTCCACCACGCCCGCCGCCATGAAGTGCCGCACCGTCGTCGCCCCGGTGGTGACCCGGACCGTGCCGCCGTCGCCCTGCCGCAGGTCGCGTAGGTGACGCAGGGCCTGGTCGAGGCTGCCGAGGCCGTCGGCGGACGCGCGGTGCAGGATCCGCCCGGCGGGCGTGGGCGCCACGCCGCGCGGCTGCCGCTCCAGCAGGGCGACGCCCAGCTCCCGCTCCAGCCGCCGGACGCGCTGGCTGACGGCCGACTGGGTGCAGCCCAGGTCCCGGGCCACCGCGCTGAGACTGCCCGTCTCGCAGATGGCGGTGAAGGCCCGCAGGTCGTCGAGGGTCACCAACCCAAGCTATAGCTAAGGCCTTTGGAAGGAAACCCGCGGATTGACTTGGGGGTGCTCTCGGCCCGACGATCGACACAGGGCCAAGGGCGGCAACCCGTCACCGGGCCGCCGTGCCGATCCGGACCGCACGGCGGCCCCGTGACGGGTGTCGACCCGCCTGCCCGACGGGCGGAGCGGGCACCCCCGCCCGCCCGCTCCACTGCCCGCCTCGCGGCCGGCCCGCTGCCGACGCCCGGCCGGGCCCCACCACGGCAGGTCCCGGGCCGTCGCATCGACGGGCCGTTGGAGCGGCGGGCCTGTTCCGCCCGGCGGGCCCATTACGTCCGGCGGGCCGTCAGGTCCCGACCGCCTCCGCAGACGGCTCCATCCGCTCCGCCCCGCCCGCCGGCCGCGGCCCGGGCCCGTACGCGGCCGGGCCGCCCCGTACGACCGCGAGCACCAGCAGGCCCGCCGCGACCCCGGCCGCCCCCGCGATCAGGCAGATCCGGTCCAGCCCGGACGCGAACGCCTCGCGCACCGCGTGCTCCACCGCCTGCCGCGCCGCACCCTCCGGCGCCGCGTGCACCACCGCCTCGGCGTGCCCGCCGCTGACGGCCTCGGCGGCCCGGTCGGCGTCCCGCGCGGGCACGGCGCCGCTGCCGCCGAAGACGTCCCGTACGCGCGTGGCGAACACCGTGCCCAGCACGGCGATGCCCAGCGCGTAGCCGAGCTGCCGGAAGGTGTTGACCGCGCCGCTCGCCATGCCCGAACGCTCCGGGGGAGCCGCGCCCAGCGCCGCCGCCACCAGCACCGGCATGGCCAGACCGATGCCGAGGCCGACCAGCACCAGGCCGGGCACCAGCGCCGGCCAGCTCGAACCGGACTCCAGCAGCAGCGTGTTGACCAGCGCGCCCGCGCCGACCAGCAGCAGCCCGGCGCCGATCGCCCGGCCCGGCGCGACCCGCTCCAGCACCCGGCCGCCCGCCGCGCCGACGACCAGCGCCGTCGCCGCCATCGGGGTGACCGCCAGACCGGCCTGGACGGGGCTCAGGCCCAGCACCGACTGCGTCCACAGCCCGGTGTAGGTCAGGTACGGGAAGGCGGCGGCCTGCATCAGCAGGGCGGCCGCCATCAGCACGGCGAACGCCGGGCGGCGCAGCAGCCCGAGGTCCAGCAGCGGCTGCCGGGCGCCGCGCTCCACGGCCGCGAACAGCAGCAGCGCCAGCCCCGACCCGGCCAGCGCGGCGACCGTGCCGGTGTCGGACCAGCCCTCCTCGCCGCCCCGGATCAGCCCGTACATCAGGCCCCCGGCGTACAGCGTGAAGGTGGCGGCGCCCGGCCAGTCCACGCGCGCCCCCGGCGCTCCGCGCGACTCGCCGACCGTACGGACCGTCAGCCACACCGCGACCACCGTCAGCGGCAGGTTGACCAGGAAGATCGCCCGCCAGTCGGCGTACTCGGTCAGCAGCCCGCCCAGCACCGGGCCGGCCGCCGCGGCCGCCCCGCTCGTGCCGCCCCACACGCCGAAGGCCGTGGCGCGGTCGCGACCGGAGTAGGTGGCCATCAGCAGCGGCGTGTTGGTGGCGAACATCGCCGCCGCGCCCACGCCCTGCACCGCGCGGGCCGCGATCAGCGTCCCGGCGTCCGGCGCGAGCCCGCAGGCCAGCGAGGCGAGCGCGAACAGCGCGAGCCCGCCCAGGTACAGGCGGCGCCTGCCGAACAGGTCGGCCGCGGAACCTGCCGCCATCAGCAGGGCGGCGAGCGCCAGCGCGTAGACGTCCATCACCCACTGGAGGGAGGTGAAGGAGGCGTCGAGGCCGCGCGCCATCTGCGGCAGGGCGGTGTTCACGATGGTGACGTCGATGAGCAGCATGAAATTGCCGAGGGTGATGGCCGCGAGCGGCCACCATTTTCTTCGCATGACTCGAACTCCGGAAGGGCAGGTGACCGGGCACGGCCCCCTGCCGCCCCCGCGTCCCCAGGCTCCGCGGCCCCCGCCGCCCTCCTCCAGCCACGCCCCGGCCGCGCGGCGGAAACCGACATTCGGATAGCGTGAAGCGGTGAAATCCGACATCCCGTCCGGGTCGGCGGGCGGCGGCCCGGGGCCGGCGGCCGGACCGCGCGCCTTCGGCCCGTACGCCGCCGACGACCTCGACCGGAAGATCGTGCACGCCCTCCAGATCGACGGCCGGGTGCCGTTCAGCCGCCTCGCCGCCGTGCTCGGCGTCTCCGACCAGACCGTCGCACGCCGCTACACCCGGCTGCGCTCGGCCGGCCTGATCAAGGTCCTCGGGCTCACCGAGCCCGAGTCGCTGGGCGAGGTGGTCTGGATGGTGCGGGTGCAGTGCACGCCCGACTCCGCCGTGTCGGTGGCCGAGGCGCTGGCCCGCCGCCCCGACACGTCCTGGGTGTCCCTGCTGTCCGGCGGCACGGAGATCGGCGCCGTCACCCGCGCGGCCACCAGCCGGGACACCGACACCCTGCTGCTGCGCCAACTGCCGCGCACCCCGCGCGTGGTGGCGCTGACGGCGCACTGCGTCCTGCACGAGTTCTACGGGGGTGCGCTCGGGCACGTGAACAAGTCCGGTGCGCTGACCGAGGAGGAGGCCGAGCGGCTGCGTCCGGCACGGCCGGAACCCGAGGTCGCCCCGGCCGGTCCGCGCGCCGGTCCCACCGCCGGTCCGACGGTCCGTCCCGCCGCCGGTCCCGCCGTCCGTCCCGGCCCGGGCCCGCTCGGGGACGCCGACCACCGGATGCTGGCCGTACTGGCTCGCGACGGCCGGGCGGGCCTCGCCGAACTGGCGGCCGCGAGCGGCTGGTCGCAGTCGACCGTACGGCGCCGCCTGGCCGACCTGCGCGCGGACGGCACGCTCTACTACGACGTGGACTACGACCTGCGGATCTTCGGCCTCGGCGCCAGCGCCATGCTGTGGCTGTCGGCGCCGCCCTCCGAACTGGCCGCCACCGGGGAGGCGCTTGCCGGGCACCCGGAGGTGGCCTTCGCGTGCGCGACCACCGGCCCGCACAACCTCCTGGCGTGCGTGTGCTGCCGGGACAGCCCCGCCCTCTACCGCTACGTGACGACGCGGATCGCCGCCCTGCCCGCCGTGGGCCGGATGGAGATGTCTCCGGTGATCCGCAGGGTCAAGGGGCCGGGCCCGCTTCTGGGGCCGCCGTGGACCACACACCGGATTACCTCGATCGGTTGACATGCGTTCACGCCAAAGACGGTGAACCTCATGGTTTTTTGTCAGGACCCTGCCGAAAGCTGAGAGAGCGCCACACCCGTATTCACCCCGTCCCCACACGGCGCGGCCCCTCCCGGAGGGGCCGCGCCGGTCTCGGAGGAACCATGGGCACTCTCGCCGCTCGTGCAGCACGTGTCGCCACCGGCGCGGTCACCACCGCTGCCGCCGTCGTCCTGGCCGCCGCGCCCGCCGAGGCGGTCCCGGCCGACAAGCCGGAGGTCCTGTCGAGCTGGACGCAGACCAGCGTCACCAGCTACGACGCCTGGCTCTCAGCCCGCAACGACCTGGGCGCCTGGGCCGCGTACGCGTTCGACTGGACCACGGACTACTGCAGCAGCAGCCCCGACAACCCGTTCGGCTTCCCCTTCAAGCTGTCCTGCGCCCGGCACGACTTCGGCTACCGCAACTACAAGCGGATGGGCACCTTCGCCGCGAACAAGTCCCGCCTGGACAGCGCCTTCTACGAGGACCTGAAGCGGGTGTGCGCCCAGTACGGCGGGGCGGCGAAGACGTCGTGCGACGGCACGGCGTGGACGTACTACCAGGCGGTCAAGGCCTTCGGCTGAGGCCCCGGGCCCTGGGCCGGGACCCCGGCTCGCGGCCCTTCGCCTCCCGGCACCGGCCGCCGACGGCGGTCAGGGTCCGGGCGGGCGCCGGAGTTCCGGCGCGGCCCCGGGGGTGTGGTGCGTCACCCCTGGGGCCGCGCCCGGAAGCCGAAGAACCGTCACCGCGCGCGTCGTACGACCGACGCGGCCCGCGGGCCCGTACGGCCGACGTGTCCGTACGGTCGCACGTGTCCGTACGGTCGGCACAGCCCGTACGGCCCGTACCGCACGGCCCCCGACGCCCGCGGGCTTCAGCGCCGGGTGACCGGCTCCAGGACCTCGCGCCCGCCCAGGTGCGGCCGCAGCACCTCCGGCACCCGCACCGACCCGTCGGCCTGCTGGTGGTTCTCCAGCAGGGCCACGATGGTCCGGGTGACCGCGCACAGCGTGCCGTTGAGCGTCGCCAGCGGCCGTACGCGCTTGCCCTCCCGCATCCGGATGGACAGCCGCCGCGCCTGGAACTCGGTCGTGTTCGACGTCGAGGTCAGCTCGCGGTACCGGCCCTGGGTGGGAATCCACGCCTCGCAGTCGAACTTCCGCGCCGCCGACGCGCCGAGGTCGCCCGTGGCCAGCTCCACCACCCGGAACGGCAGCTCCAGCGAGGTCAGCCACTGCCTCTCCCACTCCAGCAGCCGCTGGTGCTCGGTCTCGGCGTCCTCCGGGGAGGTGTAGACGAACATCTCCACCTTGTCGAACTGGTGCACCCGGAAGATGCCGCGCGTGTCCTTCCCGTACGACCCGGCCTCGCGGCGGAAGCACGACGAGAACCCGGCATAGCGCCGCGGCAGCTCGTCCGCCTCCAGGATCTCGTCCATGTGGTACGCCGCCAGCGGCACCTCGGAGGTGCCGACCAGGTACAGGTCGTCCTTGCCGAGGTGGTAGACGTCCTCCGCGGCCTGGCCCAGGAAGCCCGTGCCCTCCATGGCGCGCGGCTTGACCAGGGCCGGGGTGAGCACGGGCGTGAAGCCCGCGGCGGCGGCCTGGGCCATCGCGGCGCCCACCAGCGCCAGCTCCAGCAGCGCGCCGACGCCCGTCAGGTAGTAGAAGCGGGAGCCGGAGACCTTGGCGCCGCGCTCGGTGTCGATCGCGCCCAGCAGCTCGCCCAGCTCCAGGTGGTCCCGGGGCGCGAAGCCCTCGGCGGCGAAGTCGCGCGGGGTGCCCACCGTCTCCAGGACGGCGAAGTCCTCCTCGCCGCCGACCGGCGCGTCGGGGTGGACCACGTTGCCCAGCTGGAGCAGCAGGCGCTGGGTCTCCTCGGCCGCCTCGTCCTGCTCGGCGTCGGCGGCCTTGACGGCGGCCGCCAGCTCGCCCGCCTTCGCCAGCAGCTCCGCCTTCTCCTCGCCGCTCGCCCGGGGGATGCGCTTGCCGAGGGTCTTCTGCTCGGCGCGCAGCGCGTCGAAGCGGGCACTGGAGGACCTGCGCCGCTCGTCGGCGGAGAGCAGCGCGTCGACGATGGCGACGTCCTCTCCACGGGCACGCTGGGAGGCGCGCACACGGTCGGGGTCCTCACGGAGCAGACGAAGGTCGATCACGGCACCAGGTTACCGGTGCGGCCTCCGGCTCTCGACGCGATATTCCCCGGAATGGCATTTTGCCCCTTTTGTCACTTTGTTGGCATTACGGGGGTACTTGCTGGATCGTGGCCGGTCCGGGGTCGTCAGGGTGCTGTCCGGGGGTGCCGCCCCTGGCCGCCTGTCAATGAATTGCGCGGGACATCGCTGGAAAGGGGGATGCGGGGGGCGGGTGCTGACCGACTTCCCTGTCGGTGCGGGGTGTTGGTGCGCGATGTTGTCCACAGGTGGAGCACTTCGGTCCCCGGTTATCCACAGGCTGTGTGTGGGATCTGTGGATGTCGGGAAACGATCATTCGGTTTGGTGGCCCCTTCTGGGGAATTCCCTTGTCAAACCTTGATCGGCCACCCTTTCGTGTGGAATTCGCCCACTCTGGGGGGTGAGGGCGGGGAGCGGTGGTGACGGCGTCCGCGTGTCCGTCTGTGGAAGCCCAGGTGGAGGCCAAGCGATGCGTCGATGACGCGGGGGCCGTTGCCGAGTCGTCGTGTCGACTTATCCCCAGGTCGAGAACGGGGCCTGTGGATAACTCTGTGGACAACACGAAGGGCCAGCTCGCCGGTGTGGAGAACGGGCCGACAGGCGGTGAGCAGCCGCCACCCCCGGGCCAGCCGCCGTCCCCGGACCGGTCGCCCGCCCCGGACCGGTCGGCCGCCCCCGGCCGGTCGGCCGCCGCTGGGCCGGTCGGCCGCCGCTGGGGTGCGCACGGCCCGCCGCGGCGGCGCGTCTACGGCCGAGACGCCCGCCCCGCCGGTCTCCCCCGGACCACCCGAGGCTGACGCTATGCTGCGCTCATGCATCTCTCGTCGTGTCTGAGCTGGTGGCGCTCCTCGTAGGAGCGGCCGCCTCTCACGCACGACCCGGGCCGTTCGGACGGACGGCCCTTTCGTGTTCCCTGGACCGGGGTCGGTGTCGTCCTGACGGCGACACCGACCCACCAGGAGACACCCGTGGACACCACCCTCCGCACCGCGCGACCCGAATCCCCCGCCTCCGCCTCCCTCGCCGACACCGCCGGGACGTCCGCCGCGCAGGCTCGCAGCGCGGAGCTGGAGGAGCTGGTCCGCGACGACCCGGGGCGGTTCCGGGTGCTGACCGGCGACCGCCCCACCGGTCAGCTGCACCTCGGCCACTACTTCGGCACGCTCCACAACCGGGTACGCCTCCAGAACCTCGGCGTGGAGATGTTCGTACTCGTCGCGGATCTCCAGGTCCTGACCGACCGCGACGTGGCGGACGACCTGACCGGGCACGTAGAGGGTCTGGTGCTGGACTACCTCGCCATCGGCGTGGACCCGGCGCGCAGCACGATCTTCGCGCACAGCGCCGTCCCCGCCCTCAACCAGCTGCTGCTGCCCTTCCTCAGCCTCGTCTCCACCGCCGAACTCGGCCGCAACCCCACGGTCAAGGACGAGATCGCCCACTCGCGGCAGTCCGCCGTCAACGGGCTGATGTTCACCTACCCCGTCCACCAGGCCGCCGACATCCTCTTCTGCAAGGCGAACCTGGTCCCGGTCGGCCGGGACCAGCTGCCTCACCTGGAGCTGACCCGGACCATCGCCCGCCGCTTCAACGACCGCTACGGCTCCGGCGCCGCCGTGTTCCCGCAGCCCGACGCCCTGCTGTCGAGCGCGCCGCTCCTGCTCGGCACGGACGGCACCAAGATGAGCAAGAGCCGGGGCAACGCCATCGCCCTGGGCGCCGGACCCGACGAGACCGCCCGCCTGATCAAGGGGGCCAGGACGGACTCCGAGCGTCACATCACCTACGACCCGGCCGCCCGCCCGGAGGTGTCCTCGCTCCTGCTGCTGGCCGCCCTCTGCCAGAACCGGACCCCCGAGCAGGTCGCCGCCGACATCGGCTCCGGGGGCGCCGCAGCGCTGAAGAAGACCGTGACCGAGGCGGTCAACGAGCACCTGGCACCGGTCCGGGCCCGCCGGAGCGAGTACGCGCGGGACCGCGCCCACCTCCGCCGCATCCTGCGCGAGGGCAACGAGCGGGCCGCGGCCGTGGCCGACGCCACCCTCGCCGAGGTGTGCACCGCGATGAACAGCCACTACTGACATCGTCCGATCACCGGCCGGGGGCCAGGTCGCGCCGCCGCGCCGTACTCCGGGTCCGGCCGGCGGGCGGCAGGCCGACCCCGACGCGCGGCCCGGCACCGGGCACGGCACCAAGCACGGCACCAAGCACGGCACCGAGCACGGCACCGGATGGAAAGATGCGCCTCTAGGCCCGGCCGTCCTGGCAGCGGGCCAGCCACTCCGCCGCCGCGTCGAACTCCTCGTCCGACGTGCCGGACCGCAGCGGCGGTACGTCCTCCGGCCGCACGCCCGCGCGCGGGTACGAGCCGAGGAACCGCACCTTCGGGCAGATCCGCTTCAGCCCCATCAGGGCCGACCCCACCCGCCGGTCCGTGATGTGCCCCTCGGAGTCCACCGAGAAGCAGTAGCGGCCCATGCCCTCGCCGGTCGGGCGGGACTCGATCCGCATCAGGTTGACGCCGCGCGCCGCGAACTCCTGGAGCAGCTCCAGCAGCGCGCCCGGGTGGTCGTCGCCCAGCCAGATCACCAGGGACGTCTTGTCGGCCCCGGTGCGGACGGCGGGCCGGGCCGGGCGGCCGACGAGCACGAAGCGCGTCGTCGCGGTCTGCGCGTCCTGGATCTCGGTGACCAGCGCCTCAAGGCCGTACCGCGGCGCCGCGAACTCGCCCGCGAACGCCCCGTCGAACCGCCCCTCCTGCACCAGCCGCGCGCCGTCCGCGTTCGAGGCGGCGGACTCCCACTGGGCGTCCGGCAGGTTCTCCGCCAGCCACCGCCTGACCTGCGGCTGCGCCACCGGGTGCCCGGTCACCGTCTTCACGTCCGACAGCGCGGTACCCGGCCGCGCGAGCAGCGCGAAGGCGATCGGAAGCACCACCTCGCGGTAGATCATCAGCGGCCGGCCGGTGGCCAGCTCGTCCAGGGTGGCCGTGACGCCGCCCTCGACGGAGTTCTCGATGGGAACCAGCGCGGCGGCGGCGGCGCCCGAGCGCACGGCGTCCAGCGCCGCGGGCACCGACACCATGGGAACCAGCTCGCGCGTCGCCGCCTCGGGCAGCGACCGCAGGGCGGCCTCGGTGAAGGTGCCCTCGGGGCCCAGGTAGGCGTAGCGGCTGGCCGACATCATCGTGGCCTCCAGTGGTCAGGAAAGACCCCGCCACGATACCCACTCGCCGGGGTCGCGGCGGCGCCTTTACCGGTGGCCGGACCGGCGGGCCCGACTTCGGCCGAAAAGACCGTTCGGGGGTCCGTACGGGCCCCGTGCACGGAAGGCGTTCCCGCGCGCCCCGCACCGGCCGTCCGTACGAGCCGCCGCACCGGCCGTCCGTACGGGCCGTCCGTACGGGCCGTCCGTACGGGCCGTCCGTACGGGCCGTCCGTACGGGCCGTCCGTACGGGCCGCTTGCACCGGCCGTCCGTACGGGCCGCACCGCGCCGACGCGGCGAGCCGGGGCCCGGCCCGGCGACACCGTCGGCACGCGCGGGGCCGCCAGCCCGTCCGGCCGCCCCCGGCTGCCCGTACCGTCGGCCCGCGCGTGCCGACACCTTCCGCCCCGGCCCCCGGCCCCCGGCCCCCGGCCCCCGGCCCCCGGCCCCCGGCCCCCGGCCCCCGGCCCCCGGCCCCCGGCCCCCGGCTCCCGGCCCGTGGCGCGCGCCCCGGATCGGCCCGCGCCCTCACCCCTCCAGCAGCCGCTGCCCCACGTACTCGCCCGGCGCGCACCCGCCCGGCACCGCGAACAGGCCGCTCGCCTCGTGCCGCAGGAAGCGGGACAGGCCGTCGCCCCGGTCCAGCTTCCGCTGCACCGGCACGAACCCCTTCATCGGGTCCGCCTGCCACGCCACGAACAGCAGGCCCGCGTCCGGCGCGCCGTCGTCGCGGAAGCCGTCGTGGTAGGAGAAGGAGCGCCGCAGCATCGCCGCCCCCTGGTTGGACTCCGGCGCCGCGACCCGGATGTGCGCGTCCCCCATGATCGCCAGCGAGCCGTCCGGGTTGATCTTCGTCAGGTCGGCGGGCGTGGTCTCGGTGCCGCCGGACAGCGGCGCGCCGTCCGACGTGCGGCGCCCGATGACCATCTCCTGCCGTTCCCGCGACAGGTGGTCCCAGGAGTCCAGCAGCATCCGGATGCGCCGTACGACCGCGTACGAGCCGCCCGCCATCCACTCCGGCGAGCCGTTCTCCGGTACGAAGACGCGCTGCTGGAAGTCGGGGTCCGAGGGCTTGGGGTTGTTGGTGCCGTCCACCTGGCCCATCAGGTTGCGCATCGTCCTGGGCCGCGCGGTGGCCCCGGGCCCGCGGTTGAAGCCGTTCATCTGCCAGCGGGTCAGGGCGGTGTCCGCGGCCTGCCGCTGGAGGGCGCGCAGGGCATGGAAGGCGACGAGCGCGTCGTTCGCCCCGATCTGGGCCCACAGGTCGCCGTCGCCGCGCCGCGGGTCCAGCGCGTCGGCGGTGAAGCGGGGGAGCGGCGCCAGCGCCTCCGGCAGCTGCCCGGACAGGCCGGTCCGGCCGAAGAACGTGCGGCCGAAGCCGAACGTGACCGTGAGCGACGACGGCCCCGCGTCCAGGGCGATGCCCGTGTCGTCCTCCGGCGCGCGGCCCGCCATCAGCTGCCCGGCAGTACGCGACCAGCGGCGCAGCAGCGCGGCGGCGGCCTTGCGGTCCGCGCCCGGCGCGAGGTCGAAGGCGACGAGGTGGCCGCACGCGTGGGTCGGCGTGGTGATGCCCGGCTGGTGCGCGCCGTGGAAGGGCTCGGCGGTGGCGCCGACGGTGGTGAGGGCCGTGGGAGTGTCCCGGGCGGCGTCGGCGGCGTACGCGCCCACCCCGCCGCCCGCCGCCAGACCGGCCGCGCCCGCGGCGCCCGCCGTGCCCAGCAGACGGCGGCGCGAGAGGCCGCCGGCCTTCGCGGCGGCCTGGGCCTTCCCGGCGCCCTCGGCGCTCGCGGCGCCCGCGGAGGTCACTTCTCGTCGCGCTTTTCGCTCGCTCATCGGCCGATCTTCACGGTCCTGGTCTCCGTCACCTCGTCGATGTCGGAGGTCCGTACGGTCAGGGACAGCGTCCACGCGCCCGGCACGGGCAGGCGGACGCGGGCGGCACTCCAGTGTCCCGTCGAAAGGTGTTCGAGAGGGACGGCGAGCGGGCCCAGGTTCTTCTCCGCCAGGCGGAAGGACATCTTCAGCTCCTCGGCGTCCACGGGCCGCCCGGCCTGGTCGGTCAGGTACGTGTGCACCTCGTTGTCGCTGCCGGCGCCGCCCGGGTCGACGGTCGCCTCGGCGGTCCCGCGCCCCGCCTTGCTGCCGGTGTCGTACGGGATGGTGAGGCTGACCGGCCCCGCCGCCGCGGACCGGCGGGCCGCCGCCTGCTCGGTCTCGGCCCGGCCGGGCTGGGTGCCGCTCAGGACGGTCGCCACCGCCAGCAGCGCGACGGCGACGCCGGTCTCGGCGAGCACCGACCGGCGCAGCGCGCCGCGCGCCGGGTCGGCGTCGCGCCGCCGCCGGGTGGC
>NZ_JAVSCF010000154.1:0-15778 GCF_031932565.1 Streptomyces sp. B1866 | reverse complement strand
CGAGCCGCCGGTGCCGGTGGCGCGCCGGGCGGTGCAGGCCTCGCCCCGCAAGGCGCTGCTGGACGCGTCGGCCCGCTCCGACCTGCTGGTGCTGGGCGCGCGGCGCGGGCAGCGCCGGCTGGGGCCGCGGCTCGGCCTGGTCAACCACGCGATGCTGCACCACGCGCAGTGCCCGGTCGTGGTGGTCCCGCAGCCGTGAGCCCGGGCACCCACGGCCCGCGGGCGCGAGCCGGGGCGCCCGCGGCCCGCCGCGTGAGCCGGGCACGGCCCGCGGACGTGAGCCGGGCGCCCGCGCCGTAGCGCCGGGGCGCGGGCCGCGCGACGGACCGTCTGGTTGCGTGATATTGCTCTCTCTTCACCCCATACCCGCTCCGGGCAGGCGCACTATGAGGTGCGGTAGCGGTGTCACGAGGGGGTGTGTGACGGTGCGATCGGCCCTGGGTGTGTGGCGGTGGCGGCGCAACCCGCTGCGCCGCGGGACCGACCTGGTCGAGGCGTGGCTGGCGCTGGCCGCCCTGCTGCTGATCGGGTGCGCGGCCCCGGCCGCCGGCTGGGTGGCGGGCTCCCGCGTGGACGCGGCCCTCACCGCTTCCGTCCGCGAGCAGCGGGCCCACCGCCACCTGGCGCGGGCGGCCGTGGTCAGGGTCCTGCCGCGCGGGCCCGGGGAATCCGACGCCGGAGCGGCCGGGCGGGAGGCGCGCCGCCGGGTCGTCGCCCGCTGGACGGCTCCGGACGGCGGCGTCCGCACCGGGACCCTGCCGGTCCTCCCGGGCGTGCGGCCGGGCGACCGGGTACCGGTGTGGACCGACGACCTGGGCCGCCAGACGAGCCGCCCGATGGCCGCCGCGACCGCCGTCACGCGCGCCGTGCTGGCCGGCGTCGGCGCTGCGGCCGGCGTGGCGGCTCTGGTGGAGGCGGCCCGGAGGCTGGTTCTGTGGCGGCTGGTCAGGCGCCGCCACGCCGGATGGGACCTGGCCTGGGAGCGGGCCGGCCAGGACTGGGGCCGGGCGGGCGCGGGCAGCTGAGCGGCCGCGCGGCGGCCCCGGGCCCGGCGGGAACGGCCGGTTCCGGCCACAGTGCCGTGGGAGAGGCGGGGCCGCGGTCCCGCGTGACCCGCTCCTGCGTCAACTTCCGCCACCCTGCGCGCGCTACGGTGGGGCCTTCACACACTGCACAGTGGTAGCGGTCGGCACTCGCACGAGGTGGGGGCACAGCAGCGTCATGGCACACGGCTCGGTCGTCCAGGTGACGCACGGCGGAACGTCGCGGTGGCGGCGGCGCACGGGAGAGTACCCCTCCCTCACGGCCGCCCTGGAGGCGGCGGCCGAGGGCGACGTGCTCACCGTCGCCCCCGGCACGTACCGCGAGAACCTGGTCGTGGACCGGCCCGTCACGCTGCGCGGGCCGGAGGGCGCCGGGCGCGGCGCGGTGCGCATCGCCCCGGCCGACGGCGTGGCGCTGACCATACGGGCGGCCGCGGTGGTGCGGGACCTGCACATCGAGAGCCAGGACGCGGCCGCGCCCGCGCTGCTGATCGAGGACAGCGCGCCGGACGTCGCGGACGTGCGGGTGGCCACCCGTTCGGCGGTGGGCGTGGAGGTGCGCGGGCACGCCCAGCCGACCGTGCGGCGCTGCACCGTCGACAACCCCGCGGGCGTGGGCTTCAGCGTGCTCGACGGCGCGGGCGGGGTGTTCGAGGACTGCGAGGTGGTGGCGGCCGGCCAGTCGGGCGTGTCGGTGCGCGGCGGCGCCCGCCCCCGGCTGGAGCGCTGCCGGGTGCACCACGCCACCGGCGCCGGGCTGGCGCTGGCCGGCGAGGGCACGGCGCTGGAGGCCGTGGGCTGCGAGGTGTACGAGATCAGCGGCGCGGGCGTGCAGGTCTCCGCGCGCGCCACCGGGCACTTCGCCGACTGCCGGGTGCACCGCACGTCGGCCGACGGGGTCACGCTGGACACCGACGCCGTGCTCACGCTCGCCGACTGCGAGATCCACGACATCCCGGAGAACGCCGTCGACCTGCGGTCCCGCTCGGTGCTGACCCTCACCCGCTGCACGGTGCGCCGGTTCGGCCGCAACGGCCTGTCGGTGTGGGACGCGGGCACCCGGGTGGACGCCAACCAGTGCGAGCTGCACGAGAGCACCGGCGACTACCCCGCGGTGTGGGTGAGCGACGGCGCGGCCGCCGTCCTGGACTCCTGCCGGGTGCGCGACGTACCCGACGCGCTGTTCGTACTGGACCGGGGCTCGCGCGTGGACGTGGTCGACAGCGACCTGTCCCAGGTCCGCAACACGGCCGTGTCGGTGAGCGACGGGGCCACGGCCCAGCTGGACGACTGCCGGATCACCAAGGCCACCACGGGCGCCTGGTTCCGCGACCACGGCAGCGGCGGCACGCTGGCGGGCTGCGCCATCGACGGGGCCGCGACCGGGGTCATCGTCACCAAGGGCGCCGACCCGACCGTGCAGCGCACCACGGTCACCGGTCCGGTGGAGGCCGGGTTCTACGTGTCGGCGGGCGGCCGCGGCACGTTCACCGGCTGCCGGGTGACGGGCAGCGGCGGCTACGGCTTCCACGTCATCGACGGCTGCCGCACGACCCTGACCGGGTGCCGCACCGAGCGGTGCGCGCGCGGCGGCTACGAGTTCTCCGAGCCCGGTCCGGTCGCCGAGGGGTGTACGAGCGACGAGAGCGCCACCGTCGCCGCGCCCGTACCGGCGACCGCCGCGCCTCCCGTCGCGCTCCCCGCCCGGGCCCCCGTCCCCGCCGCGGCGGCGCCCGCCGCCCCGCCGGCCGCGCCCGCCCCGGACGCCGCCGCCCGGTCCGCCAAGGACGTGCTGGCCGAACTGGACGCGCTGGTCGGCCTGGAGAGCGTCAAGCGGGAGGTGCGCGCCCTGACCGACATGATCGAGGTCGGCCGGCGCCGCCGGCAGGCCGGTCTGAAGGCCGCGTCCGTGCGCCGCCACCTGGTCTTCACCGGCTCCCCCGGCACCGGCAAGACCACGGTCGCCCGCCTGTACGGCGAGATCCTGGCCGCCCTCGGCGTGCTGGAGCGCGGCCACCTGGTGGAGGTCTCCCGGGTGGACCTGGTCGGCGAGCACATCGGCTCGACGGCCATCCGCACGCAGGAGGTGTTCGAGCGGGCCCGCGGCGGCGTGCTGTTCATCGACGAGGCGTACGCGCTGGCGCCGGAGGACGGCGGCCGGGACTTCGGCCGCGAGGCGATCGACACGCTGGTGAAGCTGATGGAGGACCACCGGGAGGCGGTGGTCGTCATCGTCGCGGGCTACACCGAGGAGATGCGGCGCTTCCTGGCCGTCAACCCGGGGGTGGCGTCCCGCTTCTCGCGCACCATCAGCTTCGGCGACTACGCCCCGGAGGAGCTGCTGCGGATCGTGGAGCAGCAGGCGGAGGAGCACGAGTACCGGCTCGCGGAGGGCTCGGCCGAGGCGCTGCTGAAGTATTTCACGGCCTTCCCCAAGGGCGCCGCGTTCGGCAACGGACGCACCGCCCGGCAGACCTTCGAGGCGATGGTCGAGCGGCACGCGGGTCGGGTCGCCCAGGTGGACGACCCGACCACCGACCACCTCACGCTGCTCTACCCGGAGGACCTGCCGGAGCTGCCCTGACCGCCGCCCGCGTCGGCGACCGGGCCGTCCCCCGCCGCCCCGGCCCGCGGCGGGGGGCCCTGCGCGGGCACGCCGGGCAGCGCCCGGTCCGGCAGGCGGTCCAGCAGCGCGGCCCGCTCCGCGGCGAAGGCCGGGTCGGCCTGGTAGTCGGAGTGGCCCAGGATCGGCGCGGGCAGCGGGTTGGCGGGCGTACGCCCGTAGGCGACCGGGTCCTTCAGCGCGCCGCAGTCGACCTCGGGCCCGGCGCTGTCCGGCAGCCTGACCGGGCCGCCGATCGGGTCGGTGTACCGCCACAGGTTGCGCCAGCAGCGCACCTCGCGGTGCAGGGCGCTCAGCGACGGCGGGCCGAAGTACGCCGGGAACCAGCGCCCGTACATCCGCTCCAGCGGCGAGCCGTAGGTCAGCAGGGCCACCCGGGCGCGGGCCGGCCCGTCCAGCTGCCAGGTGGCGGCCGCGGCCAGCACGCTGCCCTGCGAGTGCCCGGAGATGACCAGCCGCCCGTCGTGCTCGCTGGTCCACTGCCTCATCCGCCAGGTCAGGTCGGGGACGGCCCGCTCGGCGTAGCAGGGCGGCGCGAAGGGGTGGGCGGCGCGCGGCCAGAAGGTGCCCACGTCCCACAGGATGCCGACGGTGCGCCGGGCGCCGGTGCTGCGGTAGGCCCGGCGGGCCAGGGCCAGCAGCGCCAGCACGGCCAGGCCCATCAGCCACGAGCCCAGGGCCTGCGCGGTCTCGGCGGCGGCGTCCACGATTCCCGGCGCGCCGTCCGCGGCCCGGCCCGGCACCTCGCCGGTCGCCCAGGCCCCGGCGAGGGCGCCGGCCCCGGCGAGCAGCATGCCCAGGGACAGGAAGCCGACCGCGGCGGGCGCGGAGTCGGTCAGCCCGGCCCGGGCGATGGCGGCCGCGATGCCGCGGGTGCGCTCCTCGTCGTCGGCCGGCTCGCCGGGGTAGCCGTCGGGGACCGTGGACATGATCCGCCTGCGCACCCGCGACGCCTGCCAGGCCAGGGCCAGCAGGACGGCCACGGCGAGCAGCAGCAGTACCGGGATGACGGTGGCCTGCCAGGTCAGCAGGGTGGGCGGGCCGGGGATCGGCCCGTCGCCGGTGCCCGGCGTGCCGCGGCCGTCCAGCCAGTCGGCGACGCGCTGCGCGAGGCCGCCGCAGAACACGGCGCCCAGCGCGCAGGCGAGCATGGCGACCGCCGCCCCGCTGAGCCCGGACAGCGGCGTGCGCTCCACCGGCGCGGCCCGGTACAGCGCCAGGGCGCAGCCGGCCAGGGCCACGACGAGGGCGGCCTGGACGGCGGCGACGACTCCGAAGGCGACCTCGCCCGGCAGCAGCCCGGCGGACGTCCAGCCGGGCCGGGACCAGGCGGCGTACAGCAGGGCGAGGGCGAACAGGGCGAGCGACGCGGCGGGCAGGGCGGTGGTCGCCGGGCCGTCCGGACGGCGGTCGGGCGCCTTCTCGCTGCGGCCCCTGCGGCAGACCACGTACAGCACGGCCAGGAACGCCCCGGCCAGCAGCGCCAGCAGCGCCCAGCCGCAGGCGTCCAGCCAGGCGCTGCCGCCCGGGCGGCGGTCCTGGCGGGCGGCGGCGGCGGTGACGGCGGCCGCGGCGGTGAGCAGGCCGGCCGCGGTGTGCGCGGCGCGCAGCCGGGCCACGATCCGGCGTCCGAACCAGAAGCCGGGCAGGCGCAGCGCGGTGCGCTCGGGCCCGTTGTCGGGGTCCTGGAGACCCTCGCCGGCCCCCTCGTCGACCTCGCCGTCGTCACCCTGGTCGGCGGCCGGGTCCAGCGGCGGTACGGACTCGTACGCGCGCCAGGTGCGCCGGGACAGGTACCACAGCAGCCCGGTGACGGCGGCGGGGGCCAGCGCGGCGAGCGCCAGCCGGCGGCCGGGCTGGCTCCACCAGCCGCCGCGCTCGGCGGAGACGAAGCCCAGCCAGGACCGGTCCGCGGCGCACGCGGCGGAGCCCGCGCACTGCCAGGCGACCAGGTCGAGCGCCACCTCGCACACCCCGGCGACCAGCAGCACCGTCAGGCTGAGCGCCAGCAGCCGCACCAGGAGGCCGTACAGCCGCCGCACCCGGGGCCGGGCGGTCGCGGGCGGGCGGGTCCAGTGCGCGAGGTTGATCACCATGAAGGGCAGCAGGAGCAGCCACAGGGCGCGCGAGCCGTCGCCGGAGGTGAGGTTCGACCAGGAGTACGCCTCGGGCACCGGCCGGCCGTCGCGCTCCGCGGGCCGCCGCTCGGCGTCCACGTCGGCGGGGCGGCGGTAGACCGCCGCGGTCTCGTCGCCGGCGACGCGCACCACGTGCGGGGTGCCGAGCATCGTCTCGGGGGTCGTGCCCCCCACGCCGTGCACGAGCAGTTCCAGCGCCGGCGGCCGCTCGCCGTCCCCCGTCCCCCGTGGCTGCGTCGTCTCCGGCCGTATGGTCGTTGTCACCGTCTCCCCCGATCCCGGCGCCTGCTCACCGCTCAGCATGGTGCCCACCGGCCGTCCGCGCCGACCGCTGTGCCGCATACGTGGCGAAATCGTGACCCCGGCGCCTGCCGGGGCCGCCGGTCACCGGCCCGTGGGAGGATTGGGCCGCGGGCGACGACATCTGGCCGGAAGGGACGGGTCCGGGTGAGCGACCACCAGAACCTCCTCGCAGAGCAGCGGCGCGCCCTGATCCTCGATGAGGTCAGGCGGCGCGGCGGGGTCCGCGTCAACGAGCTGACGCGCCGTCTGAACGTCTCGGACATGACGGTCCGTCGGGATCTGGACGCGCTGGCGCGGCTCGGCATGGTGGAGAAGGTGCACGGCGGCGCGGTGCCGGTCGCCGAGGCGAGCACGTACGAGCCGGGGTTCGAGGCCAAGGCGGGCCTGGAGACGAGCGCGAAGGAGCACATCGCCCAGGCGGCGGCCGCGATGGCCGCGCCGGGCACGGCGATCGCGGTGGCCGGGGGCACCACGGCCTTCGCACTGGCGCAGCAGCTGGTCGACGTGCCGGACCTGACCGTGGTGACCAACTCGGTGCGGGTGGCCGACGTGTTCTACACCGCGCAGCGGGCGGCGGCGGCCGGCGGCTCCGGGGCGCGGCCGGGGGCGGCCACGGTGGTGCTCACCGGCGGCGTGCGGACCCCGTCGGACACGCTGGTGGGCCCGGTGGCGGACGCCGCGGTGCGCTCTCTGCACTTCGACGTGCTGTTCCTCGGGGTGCACGGCATATCCGTGGAGGCGGGCCTGTCCACGCCGAACCTGGCGGAGGCCGAGACCAACCGGCACTTCGTGCGCGGCGCGCGGCGGGTGGTGGTGGTCGCCGACCACACCAAGTGGGGCACGGTGGGCCTCAGGACGTTCGCCGCCCTGGACGAGGTGGACACGCTGGTCACCGACCCGGGCCTGCCGCGCCGGGCGCGCGAGGAGATCGCCGAGTACCTGCCGGAGCTGGTGGTGGCGGGCGAGCGGGAGGACGGCGCCGCGGCGCGCGACGGCGCCGGGGCCTGACGGGCCCGGCCGGCGGACCGCCCCGCCGCGGCGTGCCCCCGGGCGGCCGTCTGGCGGGGACCCGTCCCGGGCGGGCCCGGGGGCGCCGGCGGGCGGGTCAGAGGCCGGCGCGCGGCCAGCGGCCCGTGGCGAGGAAGGCCGCGATCACCTCGGCGTACGGGGTGATGTCGAGCCCCTGCCGGGCCAGCCAGGCGTCGGAGTAGTACTTGTCCAGGTAGCGGTCGCCCGGGTCGCACAGCAGGGTGACGACGCTGCCCGGCCGCCCCTCGGCGGCCATCTCAGCGACGATCTTCAGCGCGCTCCACAGGCCGGTGCCCGTGGACCCGCCGGCCCGGCGGCCCAGGACGCCCTCCAGGGCCCGTACGGCCGCGACGCTCGCCGCGTCCGGGACCTTCATCATCCGGTCGATGGCGTGCGGCACGAAGCTGGGCTCCATGCGGGGCCGCCCGATGCCCTCGATCCGCGAGCCGCGGTCGCTGACGGCGCCCGGGTCGTGGTTCGCCCACCCGTCGAAGAAGCAGGAGTTCTCCGGGTCGGCGACGCACACGCGCGTGTCGTACTGCATGTAGCGCACGTAGCGGGCGATGGTCGCCGAGGTCCCGCCGGTGCCCGCGGTGGCGACGATCCACGCGGGCTCGGGGTGCCGCTCGCGGCGCATCTGCTGGTAGACCGACTCGGCGATGTTGTTGTTGCCGCGCCAGTCGGTGGCCCGCTCGGCGTAGGTGAACTGGTCCATGTAGTGGCCCCCGGAGGCGGCCGCGAGGGCGGCGGACTCCTCGTACATCGTCCGCGGGTCGTCCACGAAGTGACATCGCCCGCCGTGGAACTCGATCAGGCGGCACTTCTCCGGGCTGGTGCCGCGCGGCATCACGGCGATGAAGGGCACGCCGATCAGCTGGGCGAAGTACGCCTCGGACACGGCCGTCGAGCCGCTGGACGCCTCGACGACCGGGCGGCCCGGCCGGATCCAGCCGTTGCACAGCCCGTACAGGAACAGCGAGCGGGCGAGCCGGTGCTTCAGGCTGCCGGTGGGGTGGGTGGACTCGTCCTTCAGGTACAGGTCGACGCCCCACCGCTCGGGCAGCGGGAAGCGCAGCAGGTGCGTGTCGGCCGAGCGGTTGGCGTCGGCCTGCACCCTGCGGACGGCCTCCTTCAGCCAGTCCCGGTACGCCGGGTCGCTGCGGTCGGCGTCGACGGTCCCGGCGGGCGGCCCCGCTTCGGCGGCCGGACGGGCGGACACGCCGGGGCGGGGCGGCGCGCCGGTGTCCGCGGCCGCTCCCGCAGGCTCCGCGGCGCGGTTCACGCCGCTCACAGTGTCCACGCCGCACACCTCCCGTTCGGGCCCGGCCGGGCCTGGGTACCCGGTTCCAGCCTAGGGCGTGTCGTGTGGGTCAGGGTGGATCAGGGAGCGGCGTCCGGTGCTCCCCCGGCTACCGCTGGGAGGTACCCCCCGGCTGCAAGGCGGAGGAGGAGAGCGCAGGGGGCACCTCCCGGCGGTAGCCGGGGGCGGGGGCACCCCCAGCGGTAGCTGGGGGAGTGCCGGGCGCCGCGAGCCCGCCCTGACCCACACGACATGCCCTGGGGCCGAAGGGCCCCTGGCGCGCAGGCTGCGGCCGGGCCAAAATGCAGAGCAGTAAAGGAAGAATGGGAGACTGGTTCCGCATGTCGCCGCCCGCCGCGCGTCCTGGTCCGTCCCGGCGCGTCGTGGTCCGCCCGGCGTGCTGGGACGTGTCCTCGGCATGGAAGCGAACGCCATAGGGGAGGTGGTCACCATGACCAACGCCGACTTCAACGCCCGCGGGGTGCGGATCGAGCGGTTCCTGCGCTCGGTGACCCAGGCCGGTCAGGTTCTGATCAAGAACGGCCGACTGGAGTTGCTGACCAGCAACGGCCGGGAGATCGACAGCGCTCCGGTGCAGTCGGTCCACGCGAGCAAGCCGTGGTTCACAGACGGCGACCAGGCCCTCGCGACCGTCAACGGCACGCGCTACCGCCTGACCCTCGGCGGGCCCGACCAGCCGGCGAAGGCGTCCGGGAGGGGCACGGCCACGCGTTTCCTGGACGCGATCCGCGCCGCCCGCAGCCGCCCGGCGCAGGGGTGACCGGGCTTCGACTTGCGGACCGGCCCGCCCGGGCGGAGCCTGGACGCATCAGTATCACTGAGGGTTAACCGCTGGTGACGCTGAGAACCGGACTCCCGGTGACGCGCGGCAGCCCTGACGCTGTCGGCTGCCGAGCGCTGCCGTCGCCCGCACCTGCGTCAGGCTAGCCCCCACCTCGTCGAGGAGTCGCAGCCGTGATCAGTCGTCAACGCAGGCATTGCACGGTGGAGCTGCACGCTTCGCCGACGCGGATCGGACAGGTCCGCAGAATCGTATCGGCACAGCTCCGCTACTGGCATCTGCCCACCCTCGTGGACACCGCGTCGCTCGGCGTCACGGAGTTGCTGACCAACGTGCACCGGCACGCCGAGCCCGACAAGCACTGCACCGTGGAGATCGCCCTGCTGCTCGACCGGCTGACGGTCTCGGTCCTCGACCGCGACCCCCGGCCGCCCCGCCTGCACCGGCCCGACCCGGTCAGCACCTACGGCCGCGGCCTGACGCTGGTCGCCGCCCTCAGCCACGCGTGGGGCGTGCGCGCCCGGGACGACGGCGACGGCAAGGCCGTGTGGTTCACGCTCGCCACCACCCTGTCCCCCGCCCTGCCCGTCGCGGCCGCCCGGACCGCGCCCGCGGACCGGGCGCCCCTGGACCCCGCGCCCCGGCCCGCCCCAGACCTCGCGCCGGCCGGGCCGCGCGCGCGGACGGCGCCGCCCCGGCCGCTGGTGGCGACCTGACCCCCGCCACCGCCCGCCCCCTGCCCCGAGCCCGGGGGGCCCTACCGGACGACGCGGCAGTCCGCGCGGACGGGCCCGCGCACGGCGGAGCCGGTCACGCGCCACCGCCCTCGCGGAGGCGGCCGAACCGCTCCTCCAGGACGGACAGGCGCCGCCAGTACTCCTCCTCGTCGATCTCACCGGCGGCGAACCGGCGGCCGAGCAGGGTGATCGGCATCTGCTCGCCGAGGCCGGCCGGCGCCTGCCGCCAGGGGCCGCGGCCGCGCCGGGCCGTACGCCGCAGCGCCGCCACCGCGCCGCCCACGGCCAGCGCCCACATCAGCGGCAGGAACAGGATCCACGGACCGGGCCCGCCGTCCGGGCCCCACGCGTGTGCCAGGGTCGTCATCTCGGTTCAGCTCCTTCGGTGTCGGGTCGCTCCCCCACCGCACAGCCTCCTCGGCGGCGGCGTCCGGCGCGTCGTACGGCGGTGGGCCGCCGGCGTACGCCCAGGAGAGCAGCGCCGCCACGGCGGGAAGCGGACGCGTCCCGCACCGCGCGGGTCCGGCCGAGTCCGATCCGAATGTACCTACTAGTATGTACAGCACGAGGTCGCGCGAGTGCCGCGGCCCGCCGTCGGCGCTGTCCGACGACGCCCCCGAAGGAGACCCGCCCGTGCACGCCATGCAGTACCGGATCACACTTCCCGCCGACTACGACATGAAGGTCGTCCGCCGCCGGGTGGAGGTCAAGGGGCCGGTGCTCGACGGCTTCCCGGGGCTCGGCCTCAAGGCGTACGCGCTGCGCGAGCGCGGCGTCGGCGGCTCGCCCGTCAACGAGTACGCGCCGTTCTACCTGTGGCTCACGCCCGAGGCCGCCAACCGCTTCCTGTGGGGCCCCGGCTTCCGGGGCCTGGTGCGGGACTTCGGCCGGCCCGCCGTCGAGCAGTGGCAGGGGCTCGCCTTCGAGCCCGGCCCGGCCACCGCGGCACCGCCGCGCGCGGCGGTCCGCCACACCGAGCGGATCCCCGAGGACGACGACCCGGCCGCCGCCGTCGTGGCCGCGGTGGCCGCGCTGCGGGAGCGGGCCCGTACCGAGGGCCTGTACTGCGCCGCGCTCGGCGTCGACCCGCGCCGCTGGGAGCTGGTGCGCTACACGCTGTGGGAGCGGCGGGCGCCGGAGTCCGAACCCGGCGACCGGTACGAGGTCGCGCACCTGTCGGCGCCGGGCCGTCCGGCGCTGCCCGAGGGGCGGCACTGGTGAGCGCGGCCACCGCGGCCCGCTCGGTGGACGGCGGGCCCGGCCTGCCGCACCTGACGCACGTGGCCTGGCGGGACTGACAGGTTCGCAGCCTGACACAGTTGCGCGTTGACGGGATGGCAACCTGTCGAAGCAGCGTCCCGCAAGGGCGACGATCTGACGGAACGGGGAGTAGCGGGATCGGCAGGGTCCGCCGCTACGCCTCCGCCAGGATGGCCAGCGGGTCGTCGAGCACCGGCTGCCAGGCCAGCTCGGCCGCTCCCACCAGGCTGTTGTGCTCCAGGGTGCACGGCAGGACCGGCACCCCGCCGCTGCGCCCCCACAGGCTCCGCTCCGCGACGACCGCGCGCAGCCGCTCCGGGTCGGCCGCCAGCAGCTCACGGTGCAAACCGCCCAGGATGATGCGGTCCGGGTTGAGGATGTTGACAAGCCCGGCGAGGCCCAGCCCGAGGCGGTCGGTGAGGCGGTGCGCCGCGGCCCGTACGGACGGGTCGGCGTACTCCTCGCGCAGCAGGGCGCGGGCCTGTGCCAGCAGCGACTCCTCCGGGCCCGGGGCGCGCCCCGCGGCGGTGAGGAACGCCAGTGGGTCGGCCTCGATGTCCAGGCAGCCGCGGCTGCCGCAGTGGCAGGGCGCGCCGTCGGGGTTGACCGTCAGGTGGCCGACCTCCAGGGCCAGGCCCGAACTGCCCGTGTGGACGCGGCCGTCGAGGATGAGCGCGCCGCCGACGCCGCGGTGCCCGGTGGCCACGCACAGCAGGTGCCGGGCGCCGCGGCCCGCGCCGTGCCGGTGCTCGGCGAGCGCGGCGAGGTTCACGTCGTTTCCGGTGAAGCCGCCGGAGGGGCCGGTGGCCACGCCCGCGGCGGCGAGGCTGCGGGTGAACAGCTCGCGCACGGGCGCGCCGGCGGGCCAGGCCAGGTGCAGCGGGTTCAGGGCGGTGCCCTCGGGCTCGGCGACCGCCGACGGCACGGCCAGGCCCGCGCCCACGCAGCGGCGGCCGGTCTCGCGCAGCAGCCGGGCGCCGACCGCCACGACCTCGTCCAGCACGCCGGCGGGGTCGGCGGGCACGGTCATGCAGCCGGGCGCGGTGGCCACGATCCGGCCGCCGAGAGCCACCAGAGCGGCGCGGAAGCCGTCGGCGTGCACCTGGGCGGCGAGCACGACGGGCCCCTGGGGGGCGAGGGCGAGGCGGTGCGACGGGCGGCCCTGCGCGCCGCCGGCCCCGACCGGGCGGGAGTCGACGTGGATCAGGCCGAGCGCCTCCAGCTCGGCGGCGACGGCGCCGGCCGTGGCCCGGGTCACGCCGAGTTCGGCGGTGAGCACGGCGCGGGTGGGCGCGCGGCCGGTGTGCAGCAGCTCCAGCGCCGGGCCGAGGGCGGTGCGGCCCCGTTCGAGCCTTGTCCGTGTCTGGGTCACTCTTCCATTCTCACGTTGCGCCGATTCCGAGCTGAACGACGGTCCGGCCGTCGCTCCGGCGACCGGCTCCCCCGGCCCGGCAGGGAGTCCCGGACGCGGGGGACGGCGCGGTGGCCCGCGGCTGCGGCGGGACACCTCGGCCAGTCGCCTTCCGCCCAGCCCCCGCGGCGTCCGGGTCCCGGACGTCCGGGACCCGGCCAGGGTGCGCGAGACGCCGCACGCGGCGCCGCCGGGAGGTCACCGCCCGGCCCCGTACGGCGGGAGCCGGAAGGCCCGGTACGGATCCGGGAGTTCCGGAAGATCGGGGAGTTCCGGGCATTACCCACGAGTAACTTTCCGTGTTAGCTTCGCCTCATGTCGCGTCGACCGATATCAGCGCGGACGCTGCGCCGCGCCATGAACTGGTGGCCGCCCTACCTCTTCTCGGGCGTGCGGGTGCTGCGCTTCGCAGACGACTGGAGCTCTGCACGCGTCCGGCTGCGGCTGCGGTGGTTCAACCGCAACTACGTCGGCACGCACTTCGGCGGCTCGCTGTTCGCGATGAACGACCCGTTCTGGATGCTGCTGGCGATGAACCGCCTCGGCCGGGACTACATCGTCTGGGACAAGGCGGCCGAGATCGACTTCGTCTCCCCCGGACGCGGCGACGTCTTCGCCGAGTTCGAGCTGGACGAGGACCGCATGGAGGAGATCCGCAGGATCACCGCCGATGGCGGCACGGCCCTGCCGTGGTTCGAGAACGAGGTGCTGGCCGCCGACGGCACGGTGGTGGCCCGTGTGCGCAAGCAACTGTACGTACGGCGCAAGCGTCCTGTGGACAGAGGGTTTGCCAAGGCCGAGTCCGCGAAGGGGTGAGGGCGGATGCCCGGTCCGCGCAGGCAGGACGAACGGGACGCCTTCGCGCTCGTCACCGGCGGGCTGCTGGCGGCCGCCGTCTTCGTCGCCGTCGGCGCCCCGGCGCTGTTCGGCGGGGTCGGCGGCGGGAGCGGGCACGCGTGGCGGTCGTGGGCGGGCTTCCTGGCCGCCGCCGCGTTCGCGGTGCGCGTCGTGGCCGTGCTGCGGCGGCTGCCGCGCGGCGGCGCGCCCGGTCCCGGCGCGGACGTTCCGCCGGACCCGCGAGGCTGACCAGGGCGCCGCCGCGGGACGGCGGCGGTCAGCCGAGCCAGCCGGGGCGTACCAGCCCGGACTCGTAGGCGTGCACGACGAGCTGCGCGCGGTCGCGGGCGCCGAGCTTGACCATGGCGCGGCTCACGTGCGTCTTGGCGGTGAGCGGGCTGACGACGAGCCGCCGGGCGATCTCCTCGTTGGACAGCCCGATGCCGACCAGCGCCATCACCTCCCGCTCCCGCTCGGTCAGCGCCGCCAGCCGGGCGTCGGGCGCGGGCTCCTTCGACCGGGCCGCGAACTCGGCGATCAGCCGCCGCGTCACCCCCGGCGACAGCAGCGCGTCCCCGGCGACGACGGCCCGTACGGCGCGCAGCAGCTCGTCCGGCTCGGTGTCCTTGACCAGGAAGCCGGACGCGCCCGAGCGGATCGCCTCGAAGACGTACTCGTCCAGCTCGAAGGTGGTCAGCATGACCACCCGCACTCCGTCGAGCCGGGGGTCCCCGGTGATCCGGCGGGTGGCGGTCAGCCCGTCGAGCACCGGCATGCGGATGTCCATCAGGACGACGTCCGGGCGCAGTTCGCGCACCAGGCGGACGGCCTGCTCGCCGTCGGCGGCCTCGCCGGCCACCTCGATGCCGGGCTGCGCGCCCAGCAGCGCGCCGAAGCCGGCGCGCACCAGCACCTGGTCGTCGGCCAGGACGACGCGGATGGCCGCCTGCCGCCCGTCGCTCACGGTCCCTCCGCTTCCGTCGCCGTCCGCCCGCCGCCCGCCGGGTCCGGGTGCGCGCCCTGCCCCTGCCCCGCCCGCGCCACCGTACCGGCCGGGCGCAGCGGGAGGCGGGCGCGCACCCGGAAGCCGCCGTCCGGGCGCGGCCCCGCCGCGACCGTGCCGCCGAGGGCGGCGGCCCGTTCGCGCATGCCCACCAGGCCGTTGCCGCCGCCGGCCGCGCCGGCCGCGGTGGCGGGGCCGGCGTCGTCGACGCGCAGTTCCAGCTCGCGCGGGGCGTAGCCCAGCCGGACCCGGGCGGTCCGGGAACCGGAGTGGCGGATCACGTTCGTCAGCGCCTCCTGGACGATGCGGAACGCGGCGAGGTCGGCTCCGGGCGGCAGCGCGACCCGCTCGCCCGAGGTCTCCACGCGGACGGCCAGGCCCGCGGCGGCGGCCTGCTCGGTCAGCTCGCCCAGCCGGTCCAGACCGGGGGCCGGGGCGCGCGGCGCGGCGCCGGCCCCGCCCCGGGCGGCGGGCGGCCGCAGCGTGTCCAGCACCTGGCGGACCTCGCCCAGCGCCTCCTTGCTGGCCGCCTTGATGGTGGTCAGCGCAGCGCGGGCCTGCTCGGGGTCCTGGTCCAGCAGGGCGAGGCCGACGCCGGCCTGCACGTTGATCACCGCGATACTGTGCGCGAGCACGTCGTGCAGCTCGCGGGCGATCCGCAGCCGCTCCTCCTCCGCCCGCCGCCGCCGCGCCGCCGCCCGCTCGGCCCGGTCCCGGGCCCGCTGCTCCCGGCGCACGCGCGCCAGCTCCGCCCCGGCGACGACCGCCGCGGCCCAGGCGGCGATCACCCACTCGGCGCCCCAGCCCGCGGGCCCGTCGCCCGGCGGCGGCAGCAGGCGGTACAGCCAGTGGGCCAGCAGCAGGTGACCGCCCCACAGCGCGGCGATCGCACCCCAGGCGGCGGCGCGCCGCCCGGCGGCGACGGCGGCGAAGCAGACGACGGCGAACGAGACGAGGACCGGACCCCACGGGTAGCCGCCGCCGAGGTAGACCAGCACCGCCGCGGCGGTGCCCCAGACGGCGAGCCGGGGGTGGCGGTGGCGCGCCACCAGCAGCGCGGCGCAGGCCAGCAGCAGCCCGTAGCCGAGCGGGTCCAGGTCCACGCGGCCGGGCTGGCGCCGCGCGGCGAAGTGGGTGCCGACCAGCAGGAAGACCGTGAGCACCAGCGAGGAGCGCCACGGCGGCCGCGCGGCGGACCCGGGGCCGTCGTCCGGGGACCGGTCCCAGGAAGCGGCGCGCCGGGCCGCCCGCCACGGGCGCCGCCGCCCCGCGCCCCGGGCCGCCCGCGCCTG
>NZ_JAVSCF010000153.1:0-15815 GCF_031932565.1 Streptomyces sp. B1866 | reverse complement strand
GCCGGAGCCGGGGGCTCGGGCGCCGGAGCCGGCGCGGCCGGGGCGGGGGCGGCGGCCGGGGCGGCGCCCGCCGCGCCGATCACGGCCAGTTTCGCGCCGACCTCGGCGGTCTCGTCCTCGCCGACCAGGATCTCCAGCAGGGTGCCCGCGGTCGGCGACGGGATCTCGGTGTCGACCTTGTCGGTGGACACCTCCAGCAGCGGCTCGTCGGCCTCGACCGAGTCGCCGACCGCCTTCAGCCAGCGGGTGACGGTGCCCTCGGTCACCGACTCGCCGAGCGCGGGCAGCACCACGTCCGTGCCCTCGGCACCGCCGGAGGGCGCCGGGGCGGACGCGGCCGGGGCGGGCTGCGGGGCCGGGGCCTCGGCGGCGGGCGCGGGCTGCGGCTCGGGCTCGGGCGCCCGGGCCGGCTCGGCGGCCGGGGCGGCCGGTGCCGCGTCGCCGCTGCCGTCGTCGATCACGGCCAGCTCGGCGCCGACCTCCACCGTCTCGTCCTCGGCCACCTTGATGGAGGCCAGCACGCCGGCCGCGGGCGCGGGGATCTCGGTGTCGACCTTGTCGGTCGAGACCTCGAGCAGCGGCTCGTCGGCCTCGACGCGCTCACCCTCGGCTTTCAGCCAACGGGTGACGGTGCCCTCGGACACGCTCTCGCCGAGCGCCGGCAGGGTTACGGAAACCGCCATGGTTTCGGTTGCTCCTAACGATCTGTGCGGATGGTTCGCGCTCGGGATTGCTAGTCGTGGGAGTGCAGCGGCTTGCCGGCCAGGGCCAGGTGGGCCTCGCCGAGCGCCTCGTTCTGGGTCGGGTGGGCGTGGACGAGCTGCGCGACCTCGGCCGGCAGCGCCTCCCAGTTGTAGATGAGCTGCGCCTCGCCGACCTGCTCGCCCATGCGGTCGCCGACCATGTGCACGCCGACGACGGCCCCGTCCCGTACCTGGACGAGCTTGATCTCGCCCGCGGTCTTCAGAATCTTGCTCTTGCCGTTGCCCGCCAGGTTGTACTTCAGCGCGACCACCTTGTCGGCGCCGTAGAGCTCCTTGGCCTTCGCCTCGGTGATGCCGACCGACGCGACCTCCGGGTGGCAGTACGTCACGCGCGGCACGCCGTCGTAGTCGATCGGCACGGTCTTCAGCCCGGCCAGCCGCTCCGCCACCAGGATGCCCTCGGCGAAGCCCACGTGGGCGAGCTGGAGGGTGGGCACCAGGTCGCCGACGGCCGAGACGGTCGGCACGTTCGTGCGCATGTACTCGTCCACCAGGACGTAACCGCGGTCCAGGGCGACCCCGGCCTCCTCGTAGCCCAGGCCCTGCGAGACCGGGCCGCGGCCGACGGCGACCAGCAGCACCTCGGCCTCGAAGGTCTTGCCGTTCTCCAGCGACACCCGCACGCCGTCGGCGGTGTACTCCGCGCCGGCGAAGCGCGAGCCGAGCGAGAAGGCGATGCCGCGCTTGCGGAAGGCGCGCTCCAGCAGCTTCGAGCTGTTCTCGTCCTCCACCGGGACCAGGTGCGGCAGCGCCTCGACGATCGTGACGTCCGTGCCGAAGGACTTCCACGCGGAGGCGAACTCGACGCCGATCACGCCGCCGCCCAGCACCACGGCGGACTTCGGCACCTTCTTCAGCACCAGCGCGTGGTCGGAGGAGATGATCCGGTCGCCGTCGATGGCCAGGCCCGGCAGGGACTTGGGCACCGAGCCGGTGGCCAGCAGGATGTGGCGGCCGGTGTACCGCTGGCCGTTCACGTCCACCGAGGTCGGCGAGGACAGCCGGCCCTCGCCGGTCACGTAGGTGACCTTGCGGGAGGCGACCAGGCCCTGGAGACCCTTGTACAGGCCCGCGACCACGCCGTCCTTGTACGCGTGGACGCCCTCGATGTCGATGCCGTCGAAGGTGGTCCGCACGCCGAACTCGGCACTCTCGCGCGCCTGGTCCGCCAGCTCGCCGGCATGCAGCAGGGCCTTGGTGGGAATGCATCCCCGGTGCAGGCAGGTGCCGCCGAGCTTGTCCTTCTCGATCAGGGCGACGTCCAGGCCGAGCTGTGCGGCGCGCAGGGCAGCGGCGTAGCCACCGCTACCGCCTCCGAGGATCACTAGGTCGAAAACGGTGCTGGCGTCGTTCGCCACGTCACGTCCTCCATGCATGGTGCGCCGGGGCCGGCCATCGTGGGCCGGACGGCGGCTGTGGTCGGGCCGCTTCTCGCGTCGGCCCTCGGGTGGTGTAGGCCCTGTCCTGCCGCGACAACATCTTCGCACTTGTCGGCGGGTGGCGGGACGCGGGGCCGCTTGCTGAGACGGCCTGTAGGGCCCGCCGCGGACGGCCGGCGGCGGTTACCCGTACGTAGGCGCGGTGCGGCCGCCCGCCAGGCCGCCGCCCGGGTCCGCGCCGCCTGTCCGCGAGCCGTCGCCGGGGTGTCCGAGGGGTGTCCGGCAGGTGTCCCGGGCCGCCCCGCGGGCCGTCCGTGCGGCCGGCCGCGGGGCGTGCGGAAAGCCGTCCGCACCGCGGACACCGGTCACAGGCCGCCGGCCGCGGCCCGCTCGGCCAGCCGGACGAGCGTGCGCACCGCGGCCCCCGTACCGCCCTTGGGCGTGTAGCCGAACGGCCCGGACTCGTTGAACGCCGGGCCCGCGATGTCCAGGTGCCCCCAGGTGAGCCCCTCGCCGACGAACTCCTTCAGGAAGATCCCGGCCACCAGGCCGCCGCCCATCCGCTCGCCCATGTTCGCCAGGTCCGCGATGGGCGAGTCGATGCTCTTGCGCAGCTCCGCCGGCAGCGGCATCGGCCACGCCTGCTCCCCGGCCTCCGCCGCCGCCTCGTGCAGCGCCGTGCGGAACGCCTCGTCGTTCGCCATGATCCCGAACGTGCGGTTGCCCAGCGCCAGCACCATCGCGCCGGTGAGCGTCGCCACGTCCACGATCGCGTCCGGCTTCTCCTCGCTCGCGCGGGTGAGCGTGTCGGCCAGCACCAGGCGGCCCTCGGCGTCGGTGTTCAGCACCTCCACCGTCTTGCCGCTGTACATCGTCAGCACGTCGCCCGGCCGGGTGGCCGAACCCGACGGCATGTTCTCCGCCAGCGCCAGCCAGCCGGTCACGTTCACCGGCAGGCCCAGCTTCGCGACCGCGACGACCGCCGCGAACACGGCGGCCGCGCCGCTCATGTCGCACTTCATCGTCTCGTTGTGCCCCGGCGGCTTCAGCGAGATGCCGCCCGAGTCGTACGTGATGCCCTTGCCGACCAGGGCCAGCGTGGCCGTCGCCGCCGGGTGCGTGTAGCCCAGGCGCACCAGCCGCGGCGGCGCGTCCGACCCCTGGCCCACGCCCAGGATGCCGCCGTACCCGCCCTTGGCCAGCGCCTTCTCGTCCAGCACCTCGACCGCCAGGCCGTGCTCGTCGGCCGCCTGCCGCACCGCGGCCGCGAACGACGCCGGGTTCAGCGCGTTGGACGGCGTGTTGACCAGGTCGCGGGCCCGGTTGACCTCGGCGGCCAGCGCCGTGGCCCGGTCCGCGGCCGCCTTGAACGCCTTGTCCCGCGGCTTGCCGCCCAGCACGGTGACCTCGGCCAGCGGCGCGCTCGCCGCCTTCCCGTCCGCCGCGGCCTTCCCCCGCCGCCCGTTCTTGCCGGCGCCTGCCACCTTGAAGGTGTACGCGCCGAGCAAAGCCCCCTCGGCCACGGCGGCGGCGCCGTCCGCGTCCTGGACCGGCAGCGCGAACGCCCCCTTCTTCGAGCCCGACAGCGCGCGGGCGGCCACGCCCGCCGCGCGGCGCAGCGCCTCGGCCCCGTACCGCTCGCCCTTGGCCGGCGCGTCGCCCAGCCCGACCGCCAGCACGACCGGGGCCTTCAGGCCGGACGCGGCGGGCAGCTTGGTCACCTCGCCCTCGGAGCCGGTCGCCCCGAGCGTGTCCAGGACGGCGGCCAGCTTGCCCCCGAACGCCTGGTCCACGGCCTCGGCGCCGGGCGCGACGGCGGGGCCCTTGGCGCCCTTGGTCACGCCGACGACGACGGCGTCCGCGCGCACGGCGGCGGGGGAGGAGGTACTGAGAGTCAGTGCAGTCACGGTAGTCGGGTTCCTCTTCCGGTAGTTCCTGGCCGATGGGGTGGGGGTCGGCCGCGCCCGCGGGCCGGACCGGCGCTGGTCTGCGCCGTGACGGGTGTGGCGGGGCGCGCCGGGCGCCGGCCGTGCACGACCGATCGGACACTCGGGCCACGGTGAGCCTAACTCCCCGCCGCCACTTCCCGTTCGGGCGCCGGTCACCGCCGCGCCGGGCCGCGGCGGCCGGGGCGCACGCGTGTACGGCCCGCGGGCGCACCCGGACGGCCCGGGGCGTACGCGCGTGCGACGCGCGCCGTGGGCCGGCGCGGGTTGCGGGCCCCGCCGCGTCAGCCGAGCGCGAGGGCCACCAGCACCGCCGTGCCGGCCGCCTCCGCCAGGGCGCCGAAGACGTCGCCGGTCACCCCGCCCAGGCGGTCGCGGCACCGGGCCAGCAGCGCCTCGGCGGCGGCCAGCCCGGCCAGCGCCGCCAGCCCGTGGTGCACGGCCGGGTACGCGCCGAACACCGCCCCGGCCGCCGCGCAGCCGACGGCCACCAGACCGGCCGTACGGAAGGCGGCCCGCACCGGGACCGTCCCCGCCACCGCCGCGCCGAGGCCGTCCGGCCGCGCCGCGCGCACCCCCCGCCGGGCGGCCAGCGTCAGCGCGCACCGCGCGGCCACCCCCGCCGCGGCCGCCGCCACCGCGCCGTGCGCCCACCCGGCCCCGTACAGCTCCGCCAGCGCCGCCACCTGCGCCAGCAGCGTGAACAGCAGTGTCACCACGCCGAACGGGCCGATGTCCGAGCGCTTCATCACCCGCAGCGCCTCCGCGGCCGGCCGGCCGCTGCCCAGCCCGTCGGCCGTGTCCGCGAGCCCGTCCAGGTGCAGGCCGCGGGTGAGCACCGCGGGCACGGCCGCCGTGCCGACCGCCGCCAGCAGCGGCCCGCCGCCCAGCAGCAGCACCAGCCCGCCGGCCGCCGCCGCGCACAGCCCGACGACCAGCCCGGCCAGCGGCGCGCACAGCATGCCCGCGCGTGCCGCCGGGCGGTCCCAGCGCTCCACCCGTACGGGCAGGACGGTCAGCGTGCCGAAGGCGAACCGCAGGCCGTCGCCGAACCGGGCACGCGCGGGCACGGCGCCGGCCGGGGGCACTGCGGGCTCTGGGGGCTCTGCGGGCTCTGGGGGTTGCGAAGTGTCCAAGGCGGTCAGGCCCGCTCGGGCACGTCCGGCAGCTCGGGCAGCTCGGCCCAGAGCGCCGCCGCCGCGCGCACCAGCGGCAGCGCCAGCAGCGCGCCGGTGCCCTCGCCCACGGTCACGCCGTGGTCCAGCAGCGGCGTCAGACCCATCCGGTCCAGCGCCTTCTCCTGCGCCGGTTCGCCGCTGGCCTGCCCGGCCTGCCACCAGTCCGGCGCGCGGAACGCCACCCGTTGCGCCACCAGCGCGCACGCCGCCGACACCACGCCGTCGAGGATCACCGGAGTGTGCCGCACCGCGCACTGGAGCAGGAAGCCGGTCGCCGCCGCCAGGTCCGCGCCGCCGCACACGGCCAGCAGGTGCAGCGGGTCGCCCAGCGCGGGCCGGGCCCGGCGCAGCGCGTCGCGGATCGCGGCGCACTTGCGCATCCACGCCAGGTCGTCGATGCCCGCGCCGCCCCGGCCGGTCACCACCGACGCGTCCGTGCCGCACAGCGCGGCGACCAGCGCGCCGGCGGCCGTGGTGCCGCCCACGCTGAGGTCGCCCAGCACCACCAGGTCGGTGCCCGCGTCGGCCTCCTCGTCGGCCAGCGCCACGCCCGTACGGAACGCCCGCTCGGCCTGGTCCCGGGTGAGCGCGTCCTCGATGTCCAGCCGCCCCGAGCCGCGTCGCACCCGGTGCCGGGTGACCTCGGCGGGCAGGCCCTCCGGGTCGCAGTCCAGGGACATGTCCACCACACGCAGGCCGACGCCGAAGCGGCGGGCCAGCACGGCGACGGCGCTCTCTCCCTCCAGCGCGGCCCGTACGAGCGTGTGCGCGCTGCCGGCGGGGCGGGCGGAGACGCCGAGGGCCGCGACGCCGTGGTCGCCGGCGAACAGCACGGCGCGCGGCCGCTCCACCGGCCTGACCGGCACCCCGCCCTGCGCGGCGGCGAGCCATTCGCCCAGCTCGTCCAGGCGTCCGAGGGCCCCGGGCGGCACCGCGAGCCGCTGCCGGCGCTCCTCGGCGTCCCGCCGTACGCCGCTGTCGGGGCGCTCGATCAGGTCCGCGAAGTCTTCGAGGTTCAGGCCGCTCACCCGCCGAACCCTACCGGGCGGCGGAGCCCGCGGCGGGGGCGACGGACGAGCCGGGGGCGGGCCCGTGACGCGCGGGCGCGGGGGGACCCCGTCCGGCGCCGGGCGGTGCGGGCCGGAGCCGGTGACGGCGCGCGCGTGCCGCCGCGAGGGTGCGCGACGCGGTTGNTCCGGCGCCGGGCGGTGCGGGCCGGAGCCGGTGACGGCGCGCGCGTGCCGCCGCGAGGGTGCGCGACGCGGTTGCCGCCACGCGCGTGCGGAGCGCGGATGCCCGCCACGCGCGTGCGGAGCGCGGATGCCCGCCGCGCGCGTGCGCGGCACGGGTGCCGTACGGGCGCGGGAGCGACGGGCGGCGGCAGCGGCTCAGCCCCGCAGGGTCACCGCCTGGCCCGCCACGATCAGCAGCACGTGCTCGCACTCCGCCGCGAAGTCCGCGTTCAGCCGGCCCAGCTCGTCGCGGAAGCGGCGCCCCGCCGCCGTGGACGGCACCACGCCCGACCCGGCCTCGTTGCTGACGGCCACCACCGTCCGCCGGGTGGCCCGTACGGCCGCCAGCAGCGCGGCGGTCCGCTCCCGCAGGGCCCGCTCCCCGCCGTCCGCCCAGGTGCCGTCGTCCCAGGCGCCGGCGGAGTCCATCGCGTCCGTCAGCCACAGCGACAGGCAGTCGACCAGCAGCGGCGGCCCGTCGGCCGCGAGCAGGGGCGGCAGGTCGCAGGTCTCCACGGTCTGCCAGGAGGCGGGCCGCCGCTCGCGGTGGGCGGCGACCCGGTCGGCCCACTCGCCGTCGCCCTCCCGGGTGCCGCCCGTCGCCACGTAGACGACGCCGGGGAAGGTCGCCAGCCGCCGCTCCGCCTCGACCGACTTGCCGGAGCGCGCGCCGCCCAGGACGAGCGTGCGGCGCGGCAGGTCGGGCACCTCGTGGTAGTCGCCGGCGGTCACCGTGTGCCCGTCGCGGACGGTCCGCGCGCCCGCCGCCGCCAGCCTGCGGTGCAGTTCGGGCCCGGGCGGCACGTCGTGGCCGAGGTGGACGGCGAGCACGTCGGTCGCCGGGCCGACCGCGCCGGCCGCGCGCAGCCGGGCCAGCGCGTCGGGGCGCCCGAGCACGTCGAGCAGGACCAGGTCGTAGCGGTCCGGCGGCTCCGCCAGGCCCGCGGGCGCCCCGGCCGGCGGCAGGTAGAGCAGGCGGGTGCCGTCCGGCGCGGTGACCTCGTAGCCGGTGCCGGGGGCGTCGAGCGCGACGGCCCGCACCCGGTGGCCGCTCAGCAGCGCCAGCTCCCGCCCGTCCGGCACCCGCACCGGAGCGGGCAGCCCGGCCGGGAACTCCACGGGCGGGCCGCCGCGCGGGTGGGTCAGCAGCACCTGCCGCACCCCGGCCAGCGAGTACCCGGCGCGCGCGGCGGCGAAGGCCGCCCCGGGGGTCAGGTCGAGCAGCAGCACGCCGTCGACGAGCAGCGCGGTGGCGGCGCGCGCCTCGTCACCGACAGCGGTGGCGCAGGCGGCGCACGGGCAGCCGTGGCGCGGCAGGCCCTCGGGCGCGCCGGTGCCCAGGAAAGTGAGTCGCACGCCCTGATGGTCTCGCGCCGCGGCGCCCCGGGCGCGCGGGGCCTGCACCGTACGGAGTGACGCGTTCGCCTAGGCTGCGCAGGGACCATTCGCTGCACGGCGGGAACGAGGAGACGAACATGGCGTGGACGTGGCGGTTCGAGAAGTCCGACGGGACGGAGACGAAGCCCGCGGTACAGCCGGAGGAGTTCCCGACGCAGGGGGATGCGGAGTCGTGGATCGGCGAGGAGTGGCGGGCCCTGCTGGAGGGCGGGGTGGAGCAGGTGATCCTCTTCGAGGACGGCGTGAAGATCTACGGGCCGATGAGCCTGGAGGCGGCGGACCAGTCCTGACGCGCCTGCGCCGGCGCCCGGCGGCCGGTCTCCGCAGCCCGGCCGTGCACCTCGGGGCCGTCTGAAAAGGGCCACCGACTCACGTGAGTCGGTGGCCCTTTTCCGCAAGCTACGGCCGCTCGCCCCGCCCGACCTGCGGCTTCGGCAGGCGCAGCCGGCGCATCTGGAGCGTGCGCATCAGCGCGTACGGCACGGCGCCGCGCAGGTTCTCGTCGGGGAAGCGCCGACGCAGTTCCCTCTTGAGCCGTACGGCGATGACGGCCGAGTTGACGACGATAAGGAAGATGACGGCCATCCACAGCAGCAGGACGTAGCTCTGCAGCGGGCCCGCGCGGAACAGGCTCAGCACCAGGATGACCACCGCGAGCGGCAGGAAGAACTCGGCCACGACGAAGCGGGAGTCCACGTAGTCGCGCGCGAAGCGGCGCACCGGGCCCTTGTCGCGGGGCGGCAGGTAGCGCTCGTCGCCGGTGGCCAGGGCCTCCCGCTGCCGGGTCAGGGCCGTGCGGCGCGTCTCGCGTCGGCGCTTGGCGGCGTCCTTGCGGTCGGCCGGGGTGTTGGCCACGGTGCGGCGGGGATTCCGGGCCTCGCTGCGCTTGGGCGTGGGGCGGCCCTTGGGCGCCTGCGGGTCACGGGGCTGCGACGGCTGGTCCGCGGGTCTGGCGACGGTCGCGGCCTGCTCGTCTCTCGAACGGCTTCGGAACACGGAACCCAAGGGTACGGGGTGCGCGGGTGTGGACCACAGCCCTGAGGGGAACGATCCGGCAACGGCACGTCGCGCGCGTCCGGTGAGGCACCTACTCCCTGGGCCGGACGTGGCGGGCCGCCGATCGTCCTGGAGGAGGAGCACGGGCAGGGCCGGACAGTGCGGTAATGGAACGTGGGACCGTAGGCTGGGTCCGTCGGGTGTGTGCTGAAGTCTCAAGTCCGTCAGAAGGGGGCGCGCGAGGCCCATGAGCGGTGTCATGAAGCGTATGGGAATGATCTTCCGCGCGAAGGCCAACAAGGCCCTTGACCGGGCCGAGGACCCGCGCGAGACCCTGGACTACTCGTACCAGAAGCAGCTCGAACTGCTGCAGAAGGTCCGCCGCGGCGTGGCGGACGTGGCGACCTCCCGCAAGCGCCTCGAACTCCAGCTCGGCCAGCTGCGCGGGCAGTCCAGCAAGCTGGAGGACCAGGGCCGCAAGGCGCTGTCGCTCGGCCGCGAGGACCTGGCGCGCGAGGCGCTGTCCCGCCGGGCCGCGCTCCAGCAGCAGGTGACGGACCTGGAGACGCAGCACCAGACGCTCCAGGGCGAGGAGGAGAAGCTGACGCTGGCGGCGCAGCGGCTCCAGGCCAAGGTGGACGCCTTCCGCACGAAGAAGGAGACCCTCAAGGCCACCTACACCGCCGCGCAGGCGCAGACCCGTATCGGCGAGGCGTTCTCCGGCATCTCCGAGGAGATGGGCGACGTCGGTATGGCGATCCAGCGGGCCGAGGACAAGACCGCGCAGATGCAGGCCCGGGCCGGCGCGCTGGACGAGCTGCTGGCCTCCGGCGCCCTGGACGACCCGACCGGCATGGCCAAGGACGACATCGCCGCCGAGCTGGACCGCATCTCCGGCGGTACGGACGTCGAGTTGGAGCTCCAGCGCATGAAGGCGGAGCTGGCGGGCGGCGCCCCGCAGCAGGCGATCGAGAGCGGCCGGCAGGACCAGGGCCAGGCCCACCGGGACGCGCACCGGTTCGACAAGCAGTAGCGGGGTCCCGGCCGGGCGAGCCCCCGGCGGCCCCGTCCGCCCCGAGGAGGAGGCGTCATGATCGTACGGATCATGGGAGAGGGGCAGGTGAGGCTGGCGGACGCCGACTTCCCCGGCCTCAACCGGCTGGACGACGAGCTGCTGGCGCAGGTCGAGAGCGGCGACGAGGCCGGTTTCCGGCGCACGCTCGGCGCGCTGCTCGACGCGGTGCGGGCCCTGGGCGAGCCGCTGCCCGACGACGCGCTGGAGCCCTCCCAGCTCATCCTGCCCGCGCCGGACGCGACGCTGGACGAGGTCAAGGCGATGCTCGGGGACGACGGCCTCATTCCGGGCTGAGTCCCGGCGGCGCAGGCGACCGCCGGGAGCCTCGCGGCACCGCACCCGACGCATCACCGCACCCGCCGCGTGACCGGTCCCGGGGCTGACGGACCCCCGGTCCGACGGCCGCGCGGCGCGGACGGACCCGTACGCGACCGGGCCGCACGCACCCGGCCTCGGGGCCCGGGCGTCCCCTTCCCCGGCCCCCGCCGCGGGCCGAGCCGGCCCCGGCTCCCTCCGCCGCGGTACGGGACGCCCGCCGCGGACCACTACCGTTGGATGACGTGACTCCCCCTGTCGCGGGACCCGGCCGGGCCCGCCCGGACCGCTGGCCGCGTGCGCGTCCCCTGGCCGTGGACACCCTGCTGGCCGCCGCCGTCTTCGCACTGATACTGATCGGCTCGGCGTCCAACCCCCGGGTGCACCACCCCATCGACCGGGAGTTCGTGCTGCTCAGCGGGCTGGCCTCGGCCGCCCTGGTGGCGCGCAGGCGCGCGCCGCGCAGCGTGCTGGCGGTCACCTGCGTGCTGGCCCTCGCGGAGATCGTCTCCGCCGAGCACGACCGGCCGCGCACGTCGATCGTGCTCGGCGCCGTCGTCGCGCTGTACACCGTCGCCGCCAGCACCGACCGGTCCACCACCTGGCGGATCGGCGCGGCCACGGTCGTGGGCGTCACCGGCGCCGCCATGGCCTTCGGCCTCAGCCCGTGGTACGCGCAGGAGAACCTGGGCATCTTCGCGTGGACCGGCCTGGCGGCGGCCGTGGGCGACGCGGTGCGCAGCCGCCGCGCGATCGTCGCCGCGATCGAGGAACGGGCCATCCGCGCCGAGCAGACCCGCGAGGAGGAGGCCCGCCGCAGGGTCGCCGAGGAGCGGCTGCGGATCGCCCGCGAGCTGCACGACGTGGTGGCCCACCACATCGCGCTGGTCAACGTGCAGGCGGGCGTCGCGTCCCACGTCATGGACAGCCGCCCGGACCAGGCCAAGCAGGCCCTCGCGCACGTACGGGAGGCCAGCCGCTCGGCGCTGGACGAGCTGCGCGCCACCGTCGGGCTGCTGCGGCAGTACGGCGACCCGGCCGCGCCCACCGAGCCCGCGCCCGGCCTCGGCGTCCTGGACCAGCTGGTCGACGGCTTCCTGCGCTCCGGGCTGCGGGTGGAGGTGGTGTCCGAGCCGGCCGCCGGGCCCGGGACGCTGCCGACGGCGGTGGACCTCACCGCGTACCGGGTGGTGCAGGAGGCGCTGACCAACGTGCACAAGCACGCCGGGCCCGACGCCCGCGCCCAGGTGCGCATCGTGCGCACGGCCCACGTGCTGGAGGTCATCGTCGAGGACGACGGCGGGCGGGCCGCCCCGGGGAAGCCCGCCGAGGTGCCCGCCGACGGCGGAGGACACGGGCTCATCGGCATGCGGGAGCGCGCCGCCGCGCTCAGCGGCGACTGCGAGGCCGGCCCCCGGGCCGAGGGCGGCTTCCTGGTACGGGCGCGACTTCCCCTGACGGCGCGCGCGGCAGGGGACACGGTGGGAGGGAACACATGACGATCAGGGTGCTGCTCGCCGACGACCAGGCGCTGCTGCGCAGCGCGTTCCGGATCCTGGTGGACTCCGAACCGGACATGGAGGTGGTCGGCGAGGCGTCCGACGGCGCCCAGGCCCTGGAGCTGCTGCGCGCCAAGGGCGCCGACGTCGTGCTGATGGACATCCGCATGCCCGGCATGGACGGCCTCGCCGCCACCCGCGCGATCACCGAGGACCCCGGGCTGGCGGACGTGCGGGTGGTGATCCTGACCACCTTCGAGGTGGACGAGTACGTGGTGGCCGCGCTGCGCGCGGGGGCGAGCGGCTTCCTCGGCAAGGGCGCGGAACCCGAGGAGATGCTGTCGGCGATCCGCATAGCGGCGGCGGGCGAGGCGCTGCTGTCGCCGGCCGCGACCAAGGGGCTGATAGCCACGTTCCTGGCGCAGGGCGGCGGCCGGGACGGGGCGGGCGAGCGGGCCTGCGACGCCGCCCGGCTGGACGTGCTGACGGTGCGCGAGCGGGAGGTGCTGGTGCAGGTCGCGCACGGCCTGTCCAACGACGAGATCGCCGAACGGCTCGCCGTGAGCCCGCTCACCGTCAAGACGCACGTGAACCGGGCGATGGCCAAACTCGGCGCCCGCGACCGCGCCCAGCTCGTCGTCATCTCGTACGAGACGGGCCTGGTCCGCCCGGGAACGTAGCGGCCTGCCGGCCGGGGGAGCGCCGGGGGTGCCGCCCGGATCAGGGCGGTGTCCCCGGCCCCCGGCCACCGCTGGGCGGTGCCGCCGTGCGGCGTTGTCGTCGTCGCACGCAGTGGCCTCCCCCGGCCACCGCTGGGCGGTGCCCCCTGCGCTCTCCTCCTCCGCCTCGCAGCCAGGGGGTACTTCCCAGCGGTGGCCGGGAGGGGGGTGCTTCTCAGCGGTGGCCGGGAGGGGGTACCTCCCGGCGGTAGCCGGGGGAGTATCGGACGCGCTCCCCGATCCGCCCTGGCCCACACGACACGCCCTGGCGGCCTCCCGGACCGGGCGCGCCGTACGGCACGGCCTCGGGCCGCCGCCGGATCCGCTTCCCCGGGCGCGGCGACCCGGCGCGCCGCTGCCGGGCCCGGCCCCTCGGGTCGGGCTTGTGCGCGGCCCGCGGGGCGCCCGTGGCCGGGCGGTGCCCGTTCGGGGGAGGACCCCGCCGGTCCGGCGCGGGTCGGCGCGCGGACCGGCCGGCCGTCCTCGCGCCGTCCTCGCGTCGCGCTCGCGCCGCGGCGCCGTACCGAGTCACCCTCCGCTTGAGGCGCCGCGAGGCGACGGGGTCGGCCTGTCGCCCCTCGTGCCCGGCTACGGGCGGGAAGGCGACCGGGGCCGAGCGCGGACACGGCCGGGTCCGGGCCGGGCCGGACCTGGGCCGGACCAGGGTCCGGCCCGGGTCCGGCCACGCATCGGCCACGCGTCGGCCCGGGCCGGACCGGAACCCGGCCCGGGCCGGAGGCCGCTACGGCAGCGCGAGCATCCGTTCCAGGGCCAGCTTGGCGAAGCTCTCCGTCTCCTTGTCGACCTCGATCCGGTTCACCACCCGGCCCGCGGCCAGCGACTCCAGGGCCCACACCAGGTGCGGCAGGTCGATGCGGTTCATCGTGGAGCAGAAGCAGACCGTGCGGTCGAGGAAGACGATCTCCTTGCCCTCGCTGGCGAAACGGTTCGCCAGGCGGCGTACCAGGTTCAGCTCCGTGCCCACGGCCCACTTCGAGCCCGCCGGGGCGGCCTGGAGGGTCTTGATGATGTACTCCGTCGAGCCCACGTGGTCCGCCGCCGCGACCACCTCGTGGCGGCACTCGGGGTGGACCAGCACGTTGACCCCGGGGATGCGCTCGCGGACCTCGCGCACCGAGTCCAGCGAGAACCGGCCGTGCACCGAGCAGTGCCCGCGCCACAGGACCATCTTCGCCGCGCGCAGCTGCTCGGCGGTGAGGCCGCCGCCCGGCCGGTGCGGGTTGTAGACGACGCAGTCGTCCAGGGACATGCCCATGTCGCGCACGGCGGTGTTGCGCCCGAGGTGCTGGTCGGGCAGGAACAGCACCTTCTCCCCTTGCGAGAACGCCCAGTCCAGCGCGCGGCGGGCGTTGGACGAGGTGCAGATCGTGCCGCCGTGCTTGCCGGTGAACGCCTTGATGTCGGCCGACGAGTTCATGTACGAGACCGGTACGGTCACGTCGGCCACGCCCGCCTCGGTGAGCACGTCCCAGCACTCGGCGACCTGCTCGGCGGTGGCCATGTCGGCCATGGAGCAGCCCGCCGCCAGGTCGGGGAGGATGACCTGCTGGTCGTCGCCGGTGAGGATGTCCGCCGACTCGGCCATGAAGTGCACGCCGCAGAAGACGATGTACCGGGCGCCGGGCCGGGCGGCCGCGTCGCGCGCGAGCTTGAAGGAGTCCCCGGTGACGTCCGCGAACGCGATGACCTCGTCGCGCTGGTAGTGGTGGCCGAGCACGAAGACCTGGTCGCCCAGCCGCTCCTTGGCCGCGCGGGCGCGCGCCACGAGGTCCGGGTCGGAGGGCGCGGGCAGCTCACCGGGGCAGTCCACGCCGCGCTCGCTCGCCGGGTCGGCTCCGCGGCCGAGCAGGAGCAGGGCGAGCGGGCTGGGCTGGACGTCCAGGGGCCGGGAGTCCGCGGGCAGGGCGTCCGGAGGCGGGACGTCCAGGGGATGGGCGGTGGTCACGACACGCACCCTTCTTTCGTCGTCTACGGGGGCCGCTTGCTGAGCTGCGACACGCATTGTCGTCAAAATGACGCTATCTATCATAGCCGCTTCATGTCACTTTGACGATGGCCATCGCGTCGATGTGACGCGTTCCCGCGCGGCGGGCCGTGTGCGAGCATGAGGAGGGCGGGGGACACGCGCCGGTAACAAGGCGGGGCCGAAAAAGCCGCCCGACCCGGAATGATTCCGGGAGTCCGGCGGTTCCACCCGAGGGCAAGCAGTCGGCACGATCCGGGAGAGAAAGCAGATGACCGTTCAGGACGAGACCACCGCGACCGAGGGCGTCATCCTGTCCGACGCCGCCGCGGCGAAGGTCAAGAGCCTGCTGGAGCAGGAGGGCCGCGACGACCTCGCGCTGCGCGTCGCCGTCCAGCCTGGCGGCTGCTCGGGCCTGCGCTACCAGCTTTTCTTCGACGAGCGTTCGCTCGACGGCGACGTGGTGAAGGACTTCGGCGGTGTGAAGGTCGTCACGGACCGCATGAGCGCCCCGTACCTGAACGGCGCCTCGATCGACTTCGTGGACACCATCGAGAAGCAGGGCTTCACGATCGACAACCCGAACGCGACGGGCTCCTGCGCCTGTGGCGACTCGTTCAACTGACCCGCCCCCTGAGACCTTCGATCCCAGGCGGCCGGCCGAGACGGCGAAGGCCCGCGGGCGTCGCCCGGCGACGGCACGGGAGGAGGCGGTGACCCGACCGGGTCACCGCCTCCTCCCGTGCCGTCCCGCTCGCGCGCTCAGCGGCCCCGGGGCGCCGCCGGCACCGGCTGCCCGGTCTTCGCGTCCACCACCGTCCGGCCGCCCAGCGGCTTGTCCAGCGTCACCGTCTTCTCCACGTCCACCGCCATCAGCACGCACACCCGGCCCTCGCGTCCCGTCTCGCGGATGCCGACCTCCACCCGGGAGGCGGACTCCTTCGCCACCACGGCGTAGTCGGAGCACACCCCGCCGGGGAAGCGCACGGTCAGCGACCGTCCGGCCGCCCGGTACGACAGCCAGGCCGGCACGTCGGGGACGGTGCCCGGGCTGCGGGAGGGCGTACGGCCCTCGGCGGGGCCGTCCCCGCCGCGGCCCGGCGACCGGCCCGGCGACGCGCTCGTGAGGAACGCCGGGTCGACGGCGGGGTAGGTGACCGTCGTGGCGGCGGCGCCGGACGGGCCGTCCACGCCGTCCTTCGCGCCCTGCGGCCCCACCGTGAACAGCCACGACGGCACGAGCGCCGGCCGCCCGGCCACCTGGTGCGCCGCCAGGCCGAGCACCGCGGCGCGCACCGGCAGCGTCGGCGGGCCGGCGGGCCGGGCGGGC
>NZ_JAVSCF010000152.1:0-15822 GCF_031932565.1 Streptomyces sp. B1866 | reverse complement strand
CGCCGCTGCGCCGGGCGCGGGACGGGGCCGGGCGCCTTACGGCGGCCCGTTCCGTGCGGCCCCCGAAGCGCGGTCCCGCGCCCGGCCGCGCTTCGGCGGCACGCGCGGTCCCGCGCGGCAGCCGCTACGCGCGCAGGCCGCCGCCCGGGCGCCTCAGGGGCACCCGGGCGGCGGCCGTCGGGCGGTGGCGTCCGGCGGAGCGCTCAGCTCGGCGCCGGGGACGGGGCGGCGCGGCTCAGTGGCGGCCGCTGAGCGCCTGCGTGTTCGCGACGCCCTCCCGCGCGGGCTGCGGGCCGGGCTTGCGCCTGGGCTGGCCGAGGCCGGCCGCGCGCATGGCCATGCCGACGACGCCGCCGAGGACGACGATGCCCAGGCCCGCCCAGAAGCCGATCGGCTCGGCCGCCACGGTGAACGCGCCCGAGACGCAGAACCCGATGAAGGCGATAACGACACCGGTCCAGGCAGCCGGGGTGTTGCCGTGGTTGTGACCCGCCATGAGTGACTCCTCGTCGCTGTGCCGCCGCGCGTGCCGCCGCCTCGCGGGCACCCCGCGCGGGGCGACTCCTACCGTCCCATTGTCGCCGACGGGCACGGCCGGGACGTGCCCGGGGTGGCACGCGGCGGCCCGGGGCGCGCCCCGTCGGCCCCCGTCGGACCGGGCCGGTGGGCTCAGGTGGGGTCCTCGCCGCGGTCCAGGGCCTGCCACAGCTCCTCCGGCCGGTCCGGGTCGGCCGCCGCGGCCCCGCGCCGGGCCCGGGCGCGGGCGCCCGGACGGCGGCCCTCCGCGCGCTCGTACCGGCCGGACATCGCGGGCCAGTGCCGTCCGTAGCCCAGCGCCAGCATCCCCGCGAGCAGCAGCAGCAGGCCGCCGACCAGCGCGACCCACGGCCAGGTGGTGTACGCGACGTCGTGGATGGCGCTGCCGGCCAGGCCGGTGGCCCGGGCCGCCTTGTCCTCCAGGGCCGCCCGGTCGGACGCGCCGCGCAGCGCGCTGACCACGATGCCCACGCCGCTGAGCGCGAGCAGCGCGGAGACCACCGCACGGCCCACCCGGCGCACGGCGAACACCGCGACGAGCGCGGCGAGGCCGACGATGGCGAGCGCCCCGGGCAGCCCGGTGATGTCGTCGCCGTCCGCGCGCTGCGGCAGGGCGCTCTGGGCGACGGCGGCCGTGCCCGTGGCCCAGGTGCGGCTGGTGGCCAGCAGGACGAGCGCCGCGCCGAGCGCGCCGGACAGCAGGGCGACGGCGAGGCTGAGCCGGCCGCCGCGGTGGGCTCGCTCGGCTCGGGCGGAGGCCTCGTGGTCGGCCTGGGGCTGGGGTACGGCTGCTGCACTCACGCGTACCACTATCCACCACTCGGCGAATATCTCCCCAGTCGGCCGTCACCCGGGCGGCTGGCCCGCGCGGGGCCGTCGCCCGGGAGCCGCGCCCCCGGCCGGCCCGCGCGGGCGGGCGGCCGGCGCCCGGCGTCAGCCGTCCGCGGGTTCCCCGCCTGCGCCGAGGCGGCCCGCCATGTGGACCGCCCGCAGCACCGCCGACGCCTTGTTGCGGCACTCGGCGTCCTCGGCGGCCGGGTCGGAGTCGGCCACGATGCCCGCGCCCGCCTGCACGTACGCGGTGCCGTCCCGCAGCAGCGCGGTGCGGATGGCGATGGCGGTGTCGGAGTCACCGGCGAAGTCCAGGTAGCCCACGCAGCCGCCGTAAGGGCCGCGACGGGTCGGCTCCAGCTCCTCGATGATCTCCATGGCGCGCGGCTTGGGCGCGCCGGACAGGGTGCCCGCGGGGAAGCAGGCGGTGAGCGTATCGAAGGCCGTACGTCCCGGGGCGAGCCTGCCGGTGACGGTGGAGACGATGTGCATGACGTGGCTGTAGTACTCGACCGACATGAAGTCCACGACCTCGACGCTGCCGGGCGCGCAGACCCTGCCCAGGTCGTTGCGCCCGAGGTCGACGAGCATCAGGTGCTCGGCGCGCTCCTTGGGGTCGGCCAGCAGTTCCTCGGCCAGGGCCGCGTCCTCGCGCGGGGTGGCGCCCCGGGGGCGGGTGCCGGCGATGGGGTGCAGCAGCGCCCGGCCGTCCTCGACCTTCACCAGCGCCTCGGGGCTGGAGCCGACCACGTCGAACGGCGTGCCGTCCGCGCCGGGGAAGCGGAACAGGTACATGTACGGGCTCGGGTTGGTGGCCCGCAGCGTCCGGTAGACGTCCAGGGCGCTCGCCTGGCACGGCGCCTCGAAACGCTGGGAGAGCACGACCTGGAACGCCTCGCCCGCGCGGATGCGCTCCTTGATGTCCTCCACGGACTTCTCGTACCGCCCCGGCTGCCACTCGCCGGTGAGCGGCGGCAGCGCGGACGGCGGCAGGGCGGTGGGGGCGGTGGGCACGGGCCGGGCCAGGTCGGCGGTCATCACGTCGAGCCGGGCGACGGCGTCGGCGTACGCCTCGTCCACGCCGGTGGCCAGGTCGTTGTGGTTGATGGCGTTGGCGATCAGCAGGACGGTGCCGTCCCGGTGGTCCAGGACGGCGAGGTCGGAGGTGAGCAGCATGATCAGCTCGGGCACGTCGGCCAGCGGGCCGCCGTCCGTGCCGCTGTCGCCGATCCGCTCCAGGCGGCGCACGATGTCGTAGCCGAGGTAGCCGACCATGCCGCCGGTGAAGGGCGGCAGGCCGCCGGCGAGGTCGCGCGGGGTGTGCAGGGCCTCCAGGGTGGCGCGCAGCGTCCGCAGCGGGTCGCCGTCCCGGGGTACGCCGACGGGCGGGGAGCCCAGCCAGTGGGTGCGGCCGCCGCGCTCGGTCAGCGCGGCGGAGCTGCGCACGCCGACGAAGGAGTAGCGCGACCAGGACGGCCCGCCCCCGCCGCCCACGGCGTGCGAGGTGCCGCCCGCGGCCGACTCCAGCAGGAAGGTGCCGGGCCGCTCGGCGGCGAGCTTGCGGTAGAGGGCGACGGGCGTGTCGCCGTCGGCCAGCAGCCTGCGGCTGACCGGGACGACGCGGCGGTCTGCCGCGAGGCGGCGGAAGGTGCCGATGTCCATGGTCTCGGCGGTGGTCATGGCGGCGGTCCTCCCGGCTGGGGTCGGTCGCGTCGGGGGCGCCGGGGGTCGTCGTCCGGCGCCGGGCCGGGCCGGCGGTGCGCCGGCGCCCGGGGTCATGGGCGGTGAGCCTACCCGTCCAGCGGAAGCGTGCCCGCGTCGAAGCAGGTCCGGTCGCCGGTGTGGCAGGCCGCGCCCACCTGGTCGACCTTGACCAGGATCGTGTCGGCGTCGCAGTCGAGCGCCACGGACTTCACGTGCTGGACGTGACCGGAGGTGTCGCCCTTGGCCCAGTACTCCTGGCGGCTGCGGCTCCAGTAGGTGCAGCGCCCGGTGGTCAGCGTGCGGCGCAGCGCCTCGTCGTCCATCCAGCCGAGCATCAGCACCTCTCCGGTGTCGTACTGCTGGGCGATGGCGGGGAGCAGGCCGTCGGCGTTGCGCTTCAGGCGCGCGGCCAGGGCCGGATCAAGGGCGGAGGGGCGGTCGTCGGTGCCGGTCATGGGGCCATTGTTGACTACGGTTGACATTCGGTCGACATTCGGCCGACTACGGTTGACACTCGTTCGACATTCGCTGCTCTTCGTTTGACATTCGTTTCCGGCCGATCCGGCCGCGCCCCCCGCGGGGCGGACGCGGGAGGCCGCGGCGGCGCGGCCCCCTGCCGGGGCGGGTCCCGGAGCGTAGGCTGGGCGGCATGTCCACTCACGCCAAGCGCGAACGCCTCCTCCTCGCCGACCTGCTGGAGAGCGTGGGCCCCGACGCCCCCACCCTGTGCGAGGGCTGGACCGCCCGCGACCTCGCCGCCCACGTCGTGGTGCGCGAGCGCCGCGCGGACGCGTCGGGCGGCCTGCTGTTCAAGCCGCTGGCCGGGCGGCTGGCCCGGGTGCAGGCGGAGTTCGCCGCCCGGCCGTACGAGGAGCTGATCCGGCTGATCAGGACCGGCCCGCCGCGGTGGTCGCCGCTGTCGCCCAAGCAGGTGGACGAGGCGGTGAACACGGTCGAGTTCTACGTGCACACCGAGGACGTCCGCCGCGCCCAGCCCGACTGGACGCCTCGCGAGCTGGACCCGGTGTTCGCCGACGCGCTGTGGGCGCGCGTGGAGCGCGGCGCGCGGATCTTCGGCCGGAAATCGCCGGTCGGTCTGGTCGTGCGCCGCCCCGACGGCCGTACGGCGGTGGCCCACCGGGGCGCGCCGGTGGTCACGGTGACCGGCGGGCCGGGCGAGCTGCTGCTGTTCCTGTACGGGCGGCAGGACGCCGCGCGGGTCGAGGCCGACGGCGAGCAGGACGCGGTGGCGCGGGTCCTGCGGGCGCGGCTCGGTGTCGGCGCGTCGGGCGGCGCGGACGACGCCTCGGGCAAGAAAGACGAGAAGGGCTCAGAGGGCAAGGACTGAAGGCGCGGGGCGAAGGGCGGCGGCCGGGCCGGCGCCTGACGGCCCGCCGGGCGCGGGCGAGGCCGCGCGCGGGCGCCCCGGCGGCCCGAGCCGCCGCCGCGCCCGGCGCACGCCACCGGACCGGGCGCCGCTCAGCGCACCGGGTGCCCCGCCGTCCGCAGCGCCTCCTTGACCTCCCCGATCCGCAGGTCGCCGAAGTGGAACACGGACGCGGCCAGCACCGCGTCGGCGCCCGCCGCCACCGCCGGGGCGAAGTCGCCGAGGCGGCCCGCGCCGCCGCTGGCGATGACCGGGACGGTCACGTGCTCGCGCACGGCCTCGATCATCGCCGTGTCGTAGCCGTCCTTGGTGCCGTCGGCGTCCATCGAGTTCAGCAGGATCTCCCCCGCGCCCAGCTCGGCGGCGCGGTGCGCCCACTCGACGGCGTCGATGCCGGTGCCGCGGCGGCCGCCGTGCGTGGTGACCTCGAAGCCGGAGGGGGTCGCCGTGCCGTCCTGGCAGCGCCGGGCGTCGACCGACAGCACCAGCACCTGGCTGCCGAACCGCTCGGCGATCTCGCGGATCAGGTCGGGGCGGGCGATGGCCGCGGTGTTGACGCCCACCTTGTCGGCCCCGGCCCGCAGCAGCTTGTCCACGTCTCCCGCGGCGCGCACGCCGCCGCCGACGGTCAGCGGGATGAACACCTGCTCGGCGGTGCGGCGCACCACGTCGTACGTGGTCTCGCGGTCGCCGGAGGACGCGGTGATGTCGAGGAACGTCAGCTCGTCGGCGCCCTCGTCGCCGTAGACCCGGGCCATCTCGACCGGGTCCCCGGCGTCCCGCAGGTTCTGGAAGTTGACGCCCTTGACGACCCGGCCGTTGTCCACGTCCAGGCAGGGGATGACGCGTACCGACAGGGTCACGACTCCGCCCTCCCGGTGTCCGGGGCCGCGCCGTGCGCCGCGCGGTGGGCTTCGAGCTCCACCTGCACCAGCACGCGTGGCGCGTCGACGAAGCCGGACACCACCACGAGGGTGGCGGCGGGCCGCACCGCGCCGAACAGCTCCCGGTGGGCGCGCGCCACCTCGTCCACGTCCCGCGCGTGGGCGAGGTACATGCGGGTGCGCACGACGGACCCCGGCCCGAGGCCGAACTCCTCCAGCGCGGCCAGCGCGCCGCGGAAGGCGGCGAGCGTCTGCTGGTACGGGTCGCCCTCGCCCTGGAGCACGCCGTCCAGCACCGGCAGCGTCCCGGAGACCAGCACCAGGTCGCCGGCCGCGACCGCCCGCGCGCAGCCGAAGTCCTCCTCCAGCGGGCCGCCGGTGCTCAGCCGCCGCATGGCCCGCGGGTCGTCCCGCCCGGTCACGCGGACACCGCCGCCAGCGCCGCTTCGAGGGTGAACGCCCCGGCGTACAGCGCCTTGCCGACGATCGCGCCCTCGACGCCGTCGGGCACCAGGCCGGCCAGGGCGCGCAGGTCGTCCAGCGAGGACACGCCGCCGGAGGCGACGACCGGCCGGTCGGTGGCGGCGCACACGTTCCTCAGCAGCTCCAGGTTGGGGCCCTTGAGGGTGCCGTCCTTGGCGATGTCGGTGACGACGTACCGCGCGCAGCCCTCGGAGTCCAGGCGGGCCAGGGTCTCGTACAGGTCGCCGCCGTCGCGCGTCCAGCCCCGGCCGCGCAGCGTGGTGCCGCGCACGTCGAGGCCCACGGCGATCCGGTCGCCGTGCTCGGCGATGACCTTCGCGACCCACTCCGGGGCCTCCAGCGCGGCGGTGCCGAGGTTGACCCGGGTGCAGCCGGTGGCGAGGGCGGCGGCGAGCGAGTCGTCGTCGCGGATGCCGCCCGACAGCTCCACGCGGATGTCCATGGCGGCCGTGACCTGGGCGACCAGGTCCCGGTTGGTGCCGGTGCCGAACGCCGCGTCGAGGTCCACCAGGTGCAGCCAGCTCGCCCCCGCCCGCTGCCAGGCCAGCGCCGCCTCCAGCGGATCGCCGTAGGACGTCTCGGTGCCGGACTCGCCGTGGACGAGCCGGACGGCCTGGCCGCCGCGCACGTCGACGGCGGGGAGGAGTTCGAGGCGGTGGGTGCTCATGGCGGGAAGGGTCCTTAGGAAGGGGTGGTACGGGCGTGAGCGGCCGGGGCCGGGCCGGCCGTACGGGTCTACAGGGTGCCGAGCCAGTTGGCCAGCAGTTGCGCGCCGGCGTCGCCGGACTTCTCGGGGTGGAACTGGGTGCCCCACAGCGGCCCGTTCTCCACCGCGGCGACGAACGGCTCGCCGTGCGTGGACCAGGTGACCAGCGGGGCGGGGATGGCCGGGTTCTCGGTCCGCAGCTCCCAGTGGCGTACGGCGTAGGAGTGCACGAAGTAGTAGCGCGCCCGGTCGTCCAGCCCGGCGAACAGCCGGGAGCCCTCCGGGGCCTTGACCGTGTTCCACCCCATGTGGGGCACGACGGGGGCGCGCAGCGGCTCGACCGCGCCGGGCCACTCGCCCAGGCCCTCGGACTCCACGCCGTGCTCGATGCCGCGCTCGAACAGGATCTGCATGCCGACGCAGATGCCCAGCACGGGCCGGCCGCCGGAGAGCCTGCGGCCCACCAGCCAGTCGCCGCGCGCGGCGCGCAGCCCCGCCATGCAGGCGGCGAACGCGCCGACGCCCGGCACCAGCAGCCCGTCGGCCTCCAGGGCCGCGTCGAAGTCGCTGCTGATCTCCACGTCCGCGCCGACCCGGGCCAGCGCCCGCTCGGCGGAGCGCACGTTGCCGAATCCGTAGTCGAAGACGATCACTCGTTTGGCGGACCCGGTCAATTCCACACCTCCAGACGCAGCACGCCGGCGGTCAGCGCCATGGCGGCGCTGACCGCGAGCAGCACGATCACGCCGCGGGCAACGCCCTGCTTGACGAAGGAGACGACGCCTCCGACCAGGAACAGGCCCAGCAGGATGAAGACGGTGGACAGGCCGTTCACTGTGCTGCTCCGTTCGCTTCTCCGGCCGTGCGGCGCACAGGTGCGGCCATCGTCGCCACCCGCGGCCCGGCGGCCATCGTCGCCACCCGCGGCCCGGCGGCCATCGTCGCCACCCGCGGCCCGGCGGCCATCGTCGCCACCCGCGGCCCGGCGGCCATCGTCGCCACCCGCGGCCCGGCGGCCGCACGCCCGTCGCTCACAGCGCGCCCTTCGTGGAGGGAAGGATTCCGGCCGCGCGCGGGTCGGGCTCGGCGGCCTGCCGCAGGGCCCGCGCGAGGGCCTTGAACTGGCACTCCACGATGTGGTGCGCGTTGCGCCCGTAGGGCACGTGGACGTGCAGGGCGACCTGCGCCTGCGCGACGAAGGACTCGAAGATGTGCCGGGTCATCGTCGTGTCGTACGCGCCGATCATCGGCGCCATGCCGTCGGGCTCGCTGTGCACCAGGTACGGCCTGCCGGACAGGTCGACCGTCACCTGCGCCAGCGCCTCGTCCAGCGGCACGGCGCAGGTGCCGAAGCGGGTGATGCCCGTCTTGTCGCCGAGCGCCTGCCGGAAGGCCGCGCCGAGCGCCAGGGAGGTGTCCTCGATGGTGTGGTGGGTGTCGATGTGCAGGTCGCCCTCGGTCTTGACGGACAGGTCGAACAGGCCGTGCCGCCCGAGCTGGTCGAGCATGTGGTCGAAGAAGCCGACCCCGGTCGACACCGACACCTCCCCCCTGCCGTCCAGGCCGATCTCGACGACGACCGAGGTCTCCTTGGTGGTGCGCTCCACACGGCCCACGCGGGTCATGCCGCTCTCTCCTTCATCAGCTCGCGAACCGCGTCGAGGAACGCGTCGTTCTCCTCCGGGGTGCCCGCGGTGACCCGCAGCCAGCCCGGCACGCCGTTGTTCCGGACCAGCACGCCCCGGTCCAGCAGGCGCTGCCAGGCCGCGTGGGCGTCCTCGAAGCGGCCGAACTGCACGAAGTTCGCGTCCGACTCGGTCACCTCGCAGCCGAGCGACCGCAGCTCGGCCACCAGCCGGTCCCGCTCGCCCTTGAGCTGCTCGACGTACCCCAGAAGGGTATCGGTGTGCTCCAGGGCGGCGAGCGCGGTGGCCTGCGTGACGCTGGAGAGGTGGTACGGCAGCCGGACGAGCTGCACGGCGTCGACCACCGAGGCGTGGCCGGCCAGGTAGCCCAGCCGCAGCCCGGCCGCGCCGAACGCCTTGGACATGGTGCGCACCACCACCAGCCGCGGCCGGCCCTCGATGAGCGGCAGCAGCGACGGGCGGTGCGAGAACTCGCCGTACGCCTCGTCCACCACGACCAGCGACGGCCGGGCGGCCTGCGCGGCCTCGTACAGCGCGAGCACGGTGTCGGCGGCGACGGCCGTGCCGGTGGGGTTGTTCGGCGAGGTGACGAAGACGACGTGCGGCCGGTGCTCGGCGATGGCCGCGCACCCGGCACCGGGGTCCAGGGTGAAGTCGGGCCGGCGCGGGCCGGAGATCCAGCGGGTGCCCGTGCCGCGGGAGATCAGCGCGTGCATCGAGTACGACGGCTCGAAGCCGATGGCGGTGCGGCCGGGCCCGCCGAAGGTCTGGAGCAGCTGCTGGATGACCTCGTTGGAGCCGTTGGCCGCCCACACCTGGGCCGGGCCCACCGGGTGGCCCGCGGTGCGGGTGAGGTAGGCCGCGAGGCCGGTGCGCAGCTCCACCGCGTCCCGGTCGGGGTAGCGGTTGAGGGTCCGGGCGGCCGCGGCGACGCGCTCGGCGATGCGGGCCACCAGCGGCTCGGGCAGCGGGTAGGGGTTCTCGTTGGTGTTGAGCCGGACGGGCACGTCGAGCTGGGGGGCGCCGTAGGGGGAGGCGCCGCGCAGTTCGTCGCGCACGGGCAGGTCCTGCCACGTGGGCTCGGTGCGGTTCGCGGTCACTGCTGCCCCGGTACCTTCCAGTCGAAGCGGGCCCGGACGGCGGCGCCGTGCGCGGGCAGGTCCTCGGCGTCGGCGAGCGTGACCACGTGCGGCGCGGCCTCGGCGAGCGCCTCGCGCGTGTAGTCCACGACGTGGATGCCGCGCAGGAAGGACTGGACGGACAGGCCGGAGGAGTGGCACGCGCAGCCGCCGGTGGGCAGCACGTGGTTGGACCCGGCGGCGTAGTCGCCGAGGGACACCGGCGCGTACGGGCCGACGAAGACCGCGCCCGCGTTGCGCACCCGGGCGGCGACGGCGGCCGCGTCGCGGGTGTGCACCTCCAGGTGCTCGGCGGCGTACGCGTCCACCACCGCCAGGCCCTGCTCGACGCCGTCGACCAGCACGATGCCGGACTGGCGGCCGGACAGGGCGGGGGCGATGCGGTCGGCGACGTGCTTGGTGGCGGCGACCTGGACGGCCAGCTCCTTCTCCACCGCCGCGGCCAGCTCCTCGGAGTCGGTGACCAGCACCGAGGCGGCCAGCGGGTCGTGCTCGGCCTGGCTGATCAGGTCGGCCGCCACGTACACCGGGTCGGCGGTGGCGTCCGCGAGGATGGCGATCTCGGTGGGGCCGGCCTCGGCGTCGATGCCGATACGGCCCTTGAGCAGCCGCTTGGCCGCGGCCACGTAGATGTTGCCGGGGCCGGTGACCATGGCGGCCGGGCGGCACTCGTCGGTGCCGTACGCGAACATGGCCACGGCCTGGGCGCCGCCCGCCGCGTACACCTCGGTGACGCCCAGCAGGGCGCAGGCGGCCAGGATGGTCGGGTGCGGCAGGCCGCCGTGCTCCGCCTGCGGCGGGGAGGCGACGGCGAGCGAGCCGACGCCGGCCTCCTGGGCGGGCACCACGTTCATCACCACGGACGAGGGGTAGACCGAGCGGCCGCCCGGCACGTACAGGCCGACCCGCTCGACCGGCACCCACCGCTCGGTGACGGTGCCGCCGGGCACCACCTGCGTGGTGTGGTCGGCGCGGCGCTGGTCGCGGTGGACCAGCCGGGCGCGGCGGACCGCCTCCTCCAGGGCGGCGCGCACCGCCGGGTCGGTGTGCTCCAGGGCTCTGTGCAGCTCCTCCTCCGGGACCCGGACTCTGTCCAGCGTCACCCCGTCGAACCGGCGCGCGTAGTCGATCAGCGCCGCGGTGCCGCGATGGCGCACGTCGTCGCAGATGGGCCGCACCTTCTCCAGGGCGGCCTCGACGTCGAGCTCGGCGCGGGGCAGCAGGTCACGGTCGACGCCGCCGTCGGGGAAGGCGGCGCCGCGCAGGTCGATTCGGGAGATCACGCGATCAATTGTCGCAGACACCTGTCTGCGGCCTCCCCCCGTTCCAGCCACTGATACGCCGTCCCCTAGGTTTGCCTTCCGATGCGGATCCTGACGCGCGGCGTTCAAGCGGTTACGCAGCGGGCATGGGGTTCGTGGGGGGCGTACGTAAGGAGTGTTAAGGAGATGCGGCCGTGACCGATACACGCCTGGACGATCCGCCCGCGGATCTGACGACCGCCGAGTGGGGCATGTGGCAGGCGTTCCGCAACGGCAGCACGTACGACCTGCGCACGCCGCACGCGGCGCGCAACGACCCGGCCGGGCCGTACGCCTGGGGGCCCGACCGCAGCGTGCGCGCCCGGGTCATCGCGCTGCTGCTGCTGACCAGCCCGCCCGCGCTGCCCGGCCGGGTCTCGGCGCTGAAGCTGAACGGGGCGCACATCACCGGCACCCTGAAGCTGGCGGGCGGCGAGATACAGCCGTACGTGGAGCTGCGCAACTGCCGCTTCGAGCAGGAGATACAGCTGCCTGAGGCGCACTTCACCACCCTGCGCCTGGTCGGCTGCGCGATACCCCGCGTGGAGGCCGCCCGGTTGCAGACGCAGGGCGACCTGCACCTGCCGCGCTGCGTGGTGGAGGGCGGGATACGGCTCACCGACGCGCACATCGGCACCGATTTACTGCTCAACCAGCTCGTGGTGCGGCCCGACCGCAGCGGCCGGTCGATCAGCGCCGACGGCCTGACCGTGGCGCAGGACCTCCAGGCGGAGATGATCGAGGCGGTCGGCGAGGTGAGCCTGCGCGGCGCGCAGGTCGGCGTGTCGCTGAGCCTGCGCGGCAGCCGGCTGCGCAACCCGTACGGGGCGCGCGCGCTGAACGCGCCGCAGCTCACCGTCGGCCGCAGCTTCTACCTCACGCCGCTGGGGCTCGCCGGCTCGCCGTTCTCCTCCGGCTCCACCCCGCCGTACGGCATGAGCGACACGCCGACCCGCGGCACGCCCGTCCAGCACTTCCGGTGCGAGGGCGGCATCCGGCTGGACGACGGGCGGTTCGGCGACGTCATCGACTTCGACCAGGCCCGGCTGGTCATGGCGGACGACCAGGAGCTGTCGCTGCGCCGGGTGCAGGCGCCCGAGCTGCGGTTCCTCGGCGAGCGGCCGGAGGGCGGGCGGGTGATCCTGTCCGGCGCGCGGGTGGTCAACCTGGTCGACATGTCGACCAGCTGGCCCGCGGCCGGCGACCTGACCATCGCGGGCTTCTCCTACGAGTGCCTGATCCCGCGCGGCCACTTCCCGCTGACCCGGCGCCTGGACTGGGTGGCGGCGGCCACGCCGGAGTACGCTCCGGAGCCGTACGAGGTGCTGGCGCAGGCCATGCGCGGCAGCGGCGAGGACGCCGACGCGCGCCAGGTGCAGCTCGCCAAGCAGCGCCGCCGCCGCGAGACCCTGCCGCTGGCCGGCAAGCTGTGGGGCTACCTCCAGGACTGGACCGTGGCCTACGGCTACCGGCCGGGCCGCGCGGCGGTGTGGATGGCGGTGCTGTGGGCGGTCGGCTCGGTGTACTTCGCGCAGCACCGGCCGGACCCGATGAAGACGGGCGAGGGCCCGCACTGGAACGCGGCCCTGTACACCCTCGACCTGCTGGTCCCCGTCGTCGACCTCGGCCAGGACGGCTACTGGAACCCGCACGGGGCCGCGCAGTGGGCGGCGGTGCTGATGATCTCGCTGGGCTGGATCCTGGCCACGACGGTCGCGGCGGGCGCCTCCCGGCTGCTGCGGCGGCAGTGACGGCCGGCCGGGCGCGGGCCGGCCGGGCGCGGGCCGGGCGGGGCGGCGGCGGGTGCGGACGGCCTGTGGAGCGGACGACGTGTGCGGGCGCGCGGCCTGCGCGGGCTGCCTGTACGGGCTGCCTGTGCGGGCCGCCCACGGGCGGGCGGGCCCGGCGGCGCCCGGGCGCACCGGCGCACACCCCGCGCCGCGCCGGTGATGCGGGCCGGGCCCGGCCATTAGGCTTGCCGACGTGACCTCCGCCCGCCTTCCGCTCTTCCCGCTGAACACCGTGCTGTTCCCCGGGCTCGTGCTGCCGCTCAACGTCTTCGAGCAGCGGTACCGCGCGATGATGCGCACCCTGTCGGCACTGCCCGAGGACGCTCCGCGGCGGTTCGGCGTGGTCGCCATCCGCGACGGCCACGAGGTCGCGCCCACCGCGCGCGGCCTGCCGGACCCGGAAGGCCAGCCGGAGCCCGGCCCGGCGGCCGGCTTCGGCCCGGACCCGATCGCCTCCTTCCACCAGGTCGGCTGCGTGGCGGACGCGGCCACCATCCGCCGCCAGGAGGACGGCACGTACGAGGTGCTGGCCACCGGCACCACCCGCTTCCGGCTGCTGTCCGTGGACGCCTCGGGGCCGTACCTGACCGCCGAGGTCGAGGACCTGAAGGAGGAGCAGGGCGAGGGCGCCGGCGCGCTCGCCTCCGGTGTCGTACGGGCCTTCCACACCTACCAGAAGCGCCTCGCGGGCGCCCGGGAGCGCACCCTGGCCACCGCGCAGGACCTGCCGGGCGAACCGTCGGTGCTGTCGTACCTGGTGGCGGCGGCGGCCGTGCTGGACACGACCGTCAAGCAGCGGCTGCTGGAGGCGCCGGACACCGCGAGCAGGCTGGCCGAGGAGCTGCGGCTGCTGCGCACCGAGAGCGCGCTGATCCGCAGGCTGCCGTCGCTGCCCCTGGTGGACCTGACGCGGCGTCCGACGAGCCCGAACTGACCGCCGTGGCCCCAGGCCGCAGGAGCGCGCCGGCGCGGCAGGCCGCCGCCACCCCGGCCACGGCCGCCCTGGCCGCCGCGGGCACGCCCTTCACCACGCACGCCTACGAGCACGACCCGGCCGCCCCGTCCTACGGCGAGGAGGCCGCGCGGGCGCTGGGCGCGGACCCGGCCCGCGTGTTCAAGACGCTGGTCGCGGCGGTCGACGGCCGGCTGACCGTGGCCGTCGTGCCGGTCGCCGCGTCGCTGGACCTGAAGGCCCTGGCCGCGGCGGCCGGCGGCAAGCGCGCGGAGCTGGCCGACCCGGCGGACGCGGAGCGCGCCACGGGGTACGTGCGCGGCGGGATCTCGCCGCTGGGGCAGCGGCGGCGGCTGCCGACGGTGCTGGACGCGTCGGCGTGTCAGCACCCCACGGTGTACGTGTCGGCGGGCCGGCGCGGGCTGGAGGCGGAGCTGGCGCCCGCCGACCTGGCGGCGCTCACCGGCGCGGTGACGGCCCCGATCGCCCGGCGCGGCGGCTGACGGCCTGTCCCGGCGGTCTTCCGGCGCCGCCCGTCGCCCCGCGCGGGGCCGCCCTCCCGCTCGTACGGGAGCGGCCTACGAGCCGACCCGCGGGCCCGCGTCCGGCAGGGCGTCCGGCTCCGGGTCGCGCGGGCCGAGCAGGCCGGTGAGCACCAGGTGCACCATCATCGCGGCCACCGGCCAGGCCAGCAGCGCGCCCTTGGCGCCCAGCTCCAGCGGCCCGTCGAAGACCACGCCCCGGCCGACCCGCCGGGCGTGCGCCACGATGTCCGACTCCGGGCCGAGCCACACGCCCAGCCGCCAGGCGACGACCGAGCCGAGCAGGCCGCCCGCGGCCAGGGCGACGACCAGCGGGACGCCGCCGCGCCGGTGCGACCAGAACACCACCGCCGCCGACACGGCCCCGAAGGCGAGCCCCAGCAGCACGAACGTGCCGTCGGCGCCGATCGCCTCCTCGCTCTCGGAGTTCTTCAGATAGACCGCCCGGCCGTCCGAGACCAGCGGGACCCGGGGCGCGAGCCACAGCCACAGCAGTCCGAGGAGTACGCCGGACACCGCCACGGCGGCCCCGGTGAGCGCGGCCCGCACCACGTCGGCGCGCAGCCCCGGGCCGGTCGCGGGCCCGGGCCCGACGCCGGGGTACGGGGCGGCGGGCCCGTCGGACCGCGCGGGGCCCTGGTCCCCGCGCGGGTCGCCGGAGGCCTCGTGAGGGGGCTGATCGTGTGGCGTCAACGGTGCTGTCACCCCGTCATCCTGTCAGCAGTCGGCGGTACGTCGGTCCGGGGGCTGCCGCGGCGCGGCGGATCACCGCGCGGCCGCCCGCCGGTAGGCCCAGGTCGCGGCGGCCAGCGACACGGCGCCCACCGCCGCGCACACGCCCAGGTCGGCGCAGACGGCCAGCCAGTCGGGCCGCGCGTCGAAGGAGCGCGCCAGGGCCTCCACACCGTACGTCGAGGGCAGGGCGTCGCGCGCGTACGACACCGGGGCGGGCAGCCGGCCGGGCGGCAGCACGCCGAGCAGCAGCGCGGCGGACATGCCCAGCTGGCCGCACAGCGTCGCCAGCTCCGGCCGGGGCGCGAGCAGGCCGAGCGCCGCGCCGAGCCCGGCGAGGGCGGCGCCGGACAGCGGGATCACCGCGCCGAGCACCCACAGGTGGCCCAGCGGCAGGTGGAACAGCAGGCTGCCGGTGACCGCCGTGACCACCGTGCCGGGCACGGTGAAGGACGCGTACGCGGCGGCGGCGCCGAGCACGACGGCGGCGGGCGGCACGGGCAGCGTGGCGTAGTGGTCCAGGCCGCCGCCGGCCCGCAGGTGCCCGAAGTACTGGGCGAGGAGGTTGAGCGCCACGAAGGCCACGACCAGCACGCTGGACCCGGACACCACGGCCCGGGCCTCCGCGCCGCCGTCGGCGATCCCGCGCATGAGGACCATGATCCCGATGGACTGGAAGGTGGCGACGAACAGCAGCGGGATGCGGGCCACCCGGGCCCGCGAGAGCTGTGCCCGGTAGACGGCGCCGAGCGCGGGCAGCAGCCGCGCGCGGGCCGCGAGCGGGGCGGGGCCGCCGCCGGGCCGCGGCCGCCGGACGTCCGGTTCCCCGGCCCGGGGCCCGGCCGCGGTCCGCAGGGTCCCGGGCCCGGCCTCCGTGGGCACGACACTCACGTTGCGCTGCTCCTCTTCGCTGCGGTCGGCATCGCCGCCGTCGGGTTCGCCGCCGTCGCGGTCGGCGCCGCGGGGGCCGCCGGGGTGCGGTGCGCCGCGGTCACGCCTTCACCAGCCCCTGCGCGCCCTCGGCCCGGCCGCCCAGCGCCAGGTAGACGTCCTCCAGGCTGGGCGTGGCGAGGGTGAAGTCGTCCAGGGCCGCGAAGGCGGGCCCGCCGGTCACGGCGGCGACGGCCGCGCGCGCCGCGTCCGGCGCGAGCCGCAGGGTCCAGCGCCGGCCGCACGCGCGGGCCGCGC
>NZ_JAVSCF010000151.1:0-15822 GCF_031932565.1 Streptomyces sp. B1866 | reverse complement strand
CGGCCTGCGGGCGCCGGGGTGCGCCCGCACGGCCCGTGGCCTGCCCCGGCCGGGGCGGCGGGCTCAGGCCGCGCCCGCGCCGGTGAGGGCCCGGACCTCGGCCTCCGCGTGCCGCGCGGCGTGCTCCCGCGCGCGGTCGGCGGACTCCCGCGAGGTGACCGAACCCAGCCAGCCCGCGAGGAAGCCGAGGGGGATGGAGACCAGGCCGGGGGTGCGCAGCGGGAAGAGGGCGAAGTCCGCGCCCGGGAACACCGCCTCGGGGCGGCCGGAGACCACCGGGGAGAGCACCACCAGCGCGAGGGCGGGCAGCAGCCCTCCGTACACCGCCCACAGCGCGCCGCGCGCCGTGAACCGCCGCCAGAACAGCGCGTACAGCAGCACCGGCAGGTTTGCGGAGGCGGCGACGGAGAAGGCGATCGCGACGAGCAGGGCGACGTTGAGGTCCTTGGCCAGCAGCCCGAGCACGATCGTCAGGCCGCCCACGGCGCACGCCGCGACGCGCGCGACGGCCACCTCGTCGCGGGGCGCGCGCCCGCGGGCCGCGCGGCGGCTGAGCGAGGCGTACAGGTCGTGGGCGGCCGACGCGGAGGACGCGAGGGTGATCCCGGCGACGACGGCGAGGATGGTGGAGAAGGCGACCGCGGCGACGGTCGCGAGCAGCACCGTGCCGCCGGTGGAGCCCGCGCCGCCGCCGAGGTCGATGGCCAGCAGCGGGACCGCGGTGTTCCCCGCCGCGTCCGAGGCCCGTACGGCGTCGCCGCCCAGGACGGCGGCCGCGCCGAAGCCGAGGACGACCGTCATCAGGTAGAAGCCGCCGATCAGGCCGATGGACCAGAGGGCCGAGCGGCGGGCGGCCGGGGCGGTGGGCACGGTGGAGAAGCGGGCGAGGATGTGCGGCAGCCCGGCCGTGCCGAGGACGAGCGCGAGGCCGACACCCACGAAGTCCAGCCGGGCGGCCCAGCCGTCGCCGTAGGTCAGCCCCGGCGCGAGGAAGTCCCCGCCGTGCCCGCTGCGCTCGGCGGCGCGGGTGAGCATGGCGTTCAGGTCGCCGTGGAAGCGCAGCAGCACCAGGGCGGTCAGCACGAACGCGCCGATCATCAGCAGGACCGCCTTGACGATCTGGATCCAGGTGGTGGCGCGCATGCCGCCGCAGGCCACGTAGACGACCGTCAGCGCGCCGACGCCGGTGATCGCCCAGATCCGGGCGTGCGCGCCGGTCTCGCCGAACAGGACGGCGACCAGGCTGCCCGCGCCGACCATCTGGGCGACGAGGTAGAGCACGGACACGGTCACCGACGAGGTGCCCACGGCGACGCGGACCGCGCTCCCGCGCATCCGCGCGGCGACGACGTCGGCGAGGGTGAAGCGGCCGCAGTTGCGCACCAGTTCGGCGACGAGCAGCAGCACCAGCAGCCAGGAGACGAAGAAGCCGACGCAGTAGAGCATCCCGTCGTAGCCGTACAGCGCGATGAGGCCGGAGATGCCGAGGAAGGACGCGGCGGACACGTAGTCGCCCGCGATGGCCAGGCCGTTCTCCAGCGGTGAGAACAGCCGCCCGCCGGCGTAGAACTCCTCCGGCGAGCCGCGGCGGCGGCTCGCCCACCGGGTGATGCCGAGCGTGACGGCGACGAAGGCGCCGAAGAGCAGGAGCGCCAGGCCCTCGTGGTTGCCGGTCACCGCGGAGGCTCCCGGATCAGCTCCTGGGCGACCCAGCGCAGCTCCAGCGCGGCGCGGTCCCGGCGCAGCCGTGCGTGGCGCGCGTAGGCCCAGGCCAGCAGGGTGGTGGTGGCGAACTGGGCGAGGCCGGTGAGCATCGCGACGTTCAGCGCGCCCGCGACCCGGCGGCCCATCAGCCCGGGAGCGAAGGCCGCCGCGGCCACGTACGCCCCGTACCAGGACAGGAAGGCGGCCGTGGCGGGCAGCACGAAGCGGCGGTGGCGCCGGCGCACCTCCTGGAAGGCGGGGTCGGCGTGCACCCGCAGGTAGACGTCGGCGGGGCCGGCGGCCGCGGGCTCCGGCGGGGCCGGGCCGTCCGCCGCGCCGTCCGCCCGGCCGCCGCCCGGCGCGGCCTGGGGGGCTGGTTCCGGCGGGGCGTCCGGTCCGGCGTACCGACCGGTCCCCGGCCCGGCGGCGGCCGGCCGCGGGCCCGCTGCGACGGCGAGGGCGCTCCCCCGCGCGTTCCGGGGGGCGCCGGGGCGGGTCGCCACGGCCTCGCGCCCGTTGTGCATGTCCACTCGGCTCTCCTTGGGCTCGCCGGCACGGGGCCGGCGCGTTCACCGCGTGCCCAAGGATGGGCGGAGCCCAGGGGCCGTGGAACCCAAATAAGGGACATTCACCCCAACAGGCGACGTACGCCGCCTGTGCTCCGCGCGGACCGGCTGTGGCCGACGGTCACGCGGTGGCCCGCGCGAAGGCCAGGAGGGTGGCGCCGTCCGAGACCCATGTGCGGGTGCCCGAGGTCGCCGCCGTCCAGGGGGCCGCAGGCGGAGCGTCACCCGCGTACGGGAGGCTCCAGACGCGCCGGCCGCCGGCGAGGGCGTGTCCGTACAGGCCGGGGCGGCTGCCGCCGGCGACGCCGAGCAGCACGAGACCGCCTGTGTCGCCGAGCACCTGGGTCAGGCCTCTGCCCAGGTCCGCCGTGCTCCACAGCCGGTGTCCGTCCCGCAGGCCGTACGCGGTCAGCGGGCCGTGCCCCGCGGTGATGTCCGTGCCGACCGGGGGCGCCACGGTGGTGAACAGCGTCGCGCCGACGGGTGTCAGCTGCTGGACGGCCGACGGGCGCGCCCGCCACAGGGTTCTGCCGGTGTCCGCGTCCACCGCCGCGAACGCGCCGTTCGCCAGGCTCTGCTGGAAGAGCAGCGTCCTGCCGTCCGGGGTGAGGGACGCCGTGGCCGCGAGCGATTCGCCGGTGATCCGGTCGCCGGGGTCGAGGCCGCTGGGGACCTTCCACAGCGGGCGGCCGTCGGACAGGCGCAGGCCGGTCAGCTCGGCCGTGTCGTGGAGCAGGGCGACAGCGAGGCGGCTGCCCGGCTCCCGGCCGATGGCGAAGACGTCCGTCGGGTAGCGCCACAGGTCCTCGCCGGAGCGCGCGTCCAGGGCGTGGACGGTGCGCCGGTAGTCCGCGCCGCCCTGGGGACGCGTCACGCACAGCAGCACGCTGCCGCGGGGGTGGACGGTGGTGCGTGGGGCGTCGCGGTGCCAGCGCGTCCTGCCGTCGCCGTCGAGGCCGTACAGGCCGCCGGTGCGCACCGACGTGACGTACGCCCAGCCGCCGGCCCCCGCCCGCACGGCCAGGTCCATGGCCTCGGGGCTGTCGTCGCCGGGCGGGGTGAAGCGCCAGCGCCGGGCGCCGGCGGCGAGATCGCGGGCGTGCACGGCGCCGTCCAGCTCGACGGTGTACACGGTGCGCCCGTCCGTCGCGGAGGCGGCAGTTCCGTACGGCTTGCTCTGCCACAGGACCGCGCCTGTGTCCGGGTCGAGGGCGGCGGCCCCCGCCGCGTTCCGATCGGAGAGCAGGAGCCGTCCGCCGGACGCGGTCCACACACGGGGGAAGTCCTCGGGGAGCCGCCTGCGCCACAGGAGGCGGGGCGGCTTCGGCCGGTTTCCGGACGCGTCGCCTCCGGTGACGTACCAGCCGGTGAGGGCCGCCGCCGCGAGGCCGCCGCCCGCCGCCGCCAGCACCCGGCGCCGCCCCCACCGGCGGGCCCGGGTGTGCGCCAGTGCCTCCCGCGCCGTCTCCTCGCGCCGCCGTACGTCCCGCTCCACGGGCTCGGGCAGCCAGCCGGAGCCCGGCAGTCCCGGCGCGCCGAACAGCGCCCCGAGCTGCGGCACGCGGGGGCGCTGCCACGGCTCCTTCACCAGGCACGCCGCGAGGGCTGCACGCAGGACAGGCGGTACGCCCTCCAGGTCCGGCTCCTCGTGCACGGTGCGGTACAGCACGACGTGCAGTCCGCTCGATCCGAACGCGCCGCGCCCGCCGGCGGCGAACGCGAGGGTGGCGCCGAGCGAGAAGACGTCCCCGGCCGCCGTGCAGGTGCGCCCGGAGATCTGCTCGGGCGGCATGTAACCGGCGGTGCCGAGCATCTGCCCCGTGCCCGTGAGCGCCGCCCCGTCCACGGCGCGTGCGATGCCGAAGTCGATGACCCGGGGGCCGTCGTCGGCCAGCAGGACGTTGGAGGGCTTCAGGTCGCGGTGCACCAGGCCCGCCGCGTGGATCGCGGCCAGCGCCTCGGCGAGCCCCGCGGCCAGCGAGCGCACCGTCTGCTCCGGCATCGCTCCGTGCGCGGCGACGGCGTCGCTCAGGGAGGGCGCGGGCAGGTAGGCGGTGGCCAGCCAGGGCCGGGCCGCATCGGGGTCGGCCGCCAGGACGGGCGCGGTGAAGGCGCCGCCGACCTTGAAGGCGGCCTCCGTCTCCGCGCGGAACCGCTCCCTGAAGCGCGGGTCCTGGGCGTAGCTCTCCCGTACGACCTTGACCGCCACCGGCCGCCCGGCCCGGGTCGCGGCGAGGTACACCCGGCCCATGCCGCCGGAGCCGAGCAGGCGGATCACGCGGTACGGGCCGACCGTCGCCGGGAGCGGCGCGGGGGACGGCGGGGCCACGGTCACCGGGCGTCGGCCCGGTACGCGCGGACCTGGCCGCCGCCGCTGACGAACACCGTGCCGCCGCGCACCGCCACGCTCCACGCGTCCAGCCCCCGGGAAGCTCCGCCCCCGATGACGGACGGCGACGGCGAGGCGCCGGGGCCCGGGCGGGGCTTCTGGCGCAGCGCCCACAGCTGCTTGCCGTCCGAGGTGCGCAGGACCAGGCAGCCGGCCGTACCGCCGGACATGGACGTGCCGCTCGCGTCCATCGTGAAGGTGTCGAACAGGACCGCGGTGGCCTCCCGCGACGCGGCGACGGTGCGGCCCACGAGGCTGTAGGTGGACAGCTGCACAGGGCTCGACACGCGCCACCTGACCGTGCCGGTGCGCAGGTCGACGGCGTAGACGCGGCTGAGGTCGTGGGTCAGCACCAGGTCGCCGACCACGACCGGGGCGGCCGCCGCGGTCATGGGCACCGACCAGCGGCGTTCCCCGCTCGCCGTGTCGTACGCGGTCATGCCGCCCTTGACGTTGACGGTGACGAGCAGGCCGCCGGCCACCGCCAGGGAGGAGACGAGCTGCCCGCCCTGCATGTAGCCGGGCAGGTGGCTGTCGGGGTCGGCGGGGACGTCGCGGGACCAGCGGGGCGTGCCCCGCGCGGCGTCCAGGGCGTGCACCGTCAGGCCGGAGTCGGTGTCCTCGGTGTAGTAGAAGCCGCGGCGGTCGGCGGCGTAGCGCGAGGTGGACAGGGAGTTGGGGACGATGGGCTTCTGCCAGCGGATGCCGCTCCTGCCGCCCCCGCCCAGGTCGATGGCGGCGGCGGTCTGGGTGACCTGGTAGTCCGGGGTGGCGCCGGGGGTAGGCGCGATGACGCTTCCCCGGGAGGTGCCGACCAGGCAGTAGACGGTGCTGCCGTAGTCGGCGAGGAGTCCGGAAGGGCTCACGTTGCCGGACAGCAGGGCGATCTTGGACCGTACGCGACCGGTGGCGGGGTCCACGTCCTCCAGCTCGTACCGCAGAGTGAAGGACCGGTCCATGCCCATGCGCCAGTCGATCACCCTGGTGTCGGTGACGCCGACGACGAGGGCCTTGGTGGTGAACGGGTCGTCGCCGCTCACCGGCCGCCCGTCGGCCCGGGTGCCGTGCCCCCAGCGGACCGCGCCGGACGCGGCGTCGAACGCCGCCGTGTACGCCGAGTCGCGCAGCACCACCACCGAGCCGACGGCCCGCAGGTCGGGTATCGCGGAGGTGGCGGGGCCCGGCACCGCCCACAGCGGTGCGGGCGGGTCGGTGAGCCGGACCGTCGGCACGTTCGTGCCGAGCGGCTTGCCGCTGTCGGGATTCTTCGTGCCGCCCCCGTCGCCGCCTCCGCCCCTGAGCGCCACGGCCACGCCCCCCGCCGCGAGCGCGCCCACCACCGACAGCCCGCCGATCAGCGCCTTGCGGCGGCTGAGCCGTGGCTCCTTGCCGCCCGGCGCCCGCCCGGGCGGCGGCGGGGCGACGGCCATCAGCTCCGCGTCGCGGGCCCGCGCCGCAAGGTCCTCCCGCAGCGCCGGGAGCAGCAGGGCCTCCGGGTCTGCGGGAGAGAGCCCGGCCAGGACCTCCTCCAGGGCGGGACGCCGGGCCGGGGTCTTGTCCAGGCAGTGCTGGAGCAGCGGGTGCAGGGCGACGGGCACGCCGGACAGGTCGGGCTCGGCCGTCACGATCCGGTGCGGTACTCCCTCGTCGCCGGGCCCGAACGGGCCCTCTCCGCACGCCGCGTACACGATCAGCCCGGCCAGCGCGAAGACGTCCCCCTCCGGGCCGACGTCGTGGGAGGAGGCGACCTGCTCGGGCGCCATGAACGCGGGTGAGCCGAGCACGGTGCCGGTGCCCGTCAGACGGGTCTCGCCGAGGGCCTTGCTGATGCCGAAGTCGATCACGCGCGGGCCGTCGGCAGCGAGCAGCACGTTGCCGGGCTTGAGGTCGCGGTGCACGAGCCCGGCGGCGTGAACGGCCTGGAGCGCCTCGGCCAGCCCGGTCCCGAGCGCACGCAGTGCGGACTCCTGGAAGGAGCCGCAGAGGCGTACCGCCTGGTCGAGGGTCGGCCCGGGGACGTACGCCGAAGCCACCCACGGCCGGTGCGCGTCGGTGTCGGCGTCCACCACGGGCACCGTGTACACGCCGCTGACCCGCCGCGCGGCAGCCACCTCCCGGCGGAAGCGGCTGCGGAACGCGGGATCGTCGGCATACTCCTCCCGCACCTGCTTGACCGCCACCAGCCGTCCCGAGGCGGTCCGGCACAGGGACACCAGGCCCATCCCGCCGCCGCCGAGCGGTCGCATCACCACGTACGGGCCGATGGTGGCGGGCAGCACGACGGTCACGTCCTCGGGCCCCGGCCCCTCGGGTGGGCCTGGCCTCCGCCGTCCCACGCTTTCCATGCCTGACCTGCCCCCCGTGCCCCGGAACGCGCTTCGGTCCCACGCTGTCTTCTGGCGGCAGGGGAGACGTCCCGCCCCCGCCTGCCGGTTCTCCGTCGCGGGAGCCACCGTGGCACGGCGGACCGCCCGAGGGAACCCCGGACGCCGCGCCGCTCCCCGCGGCTCGTCCCGAAAGGGCGCTCCGGGCGGGCTCCCCCCTCGCGGCCCGTTCGCTGCGCCGCGGGTCAGACGTCGATCCTGGCCCGGTCCAGGGTCGAGGCGGAGTTGGTGATGAATTCCTTGCGCGGCGCGACCTCGTTGCCCATCAGCAGCTCGAACGCCCGCTCGGCCGTCTCCAGGTCGCCGATGTTGATGCGCCGCAGGGTCCGGTGGCGCGGGTCCATCGTGGTCTCGGCGAGCTGGTCGGCGTCCATCTCTCCGAGGCCCTTGTAGCGCTGGATGCCGTCCTTGTAGCGCACGCCGGTGCGCTGGAGCTCCAGCAGGGTGTCCTGCAGCTCGCTGTCGGAGTAGGTGTACAGGTACTTGCCCTGGCCCTTGCGCGGGTTGACCAGCTCGACCCGGTGCAGCGGCGGCACGGCCGAGAAGACCCGGCCCTGCTCCACCATCGGCCGCATGTAGCGCTGGAACAGGGTGAGCAGCAGGCAGCGGATGTGCGCGCCGTCGACGTCGGCGTCGGCCAGGAAGATCACCTTGCCGTAGCGGGCCTGGTCGATGTCGAAGGTGCGCCCGGACCCGGCTCCTATCACCTGGATGATCGCGCCGCACTCGGCGTTCTTGAGCATGTCGGAGACCGAGGACTTCTGCACGTTCAGGATCTTGCCGCGGATCGGCAGCAGGGCCTGGAATTCGGAGTTCCGCGCGAGCTTGGCGGTGCCGAGCGCGGAGTCCCCCTCCACGATGAACAGCTCGCTGCGGTCGACGTCGTCGCTGCGGCAGTCGGCCAGCTTGGCCGGCAGCGAGGAGGTCTCCAGGGCCGTCTTGCGGCGCTGCGCCTCCTTGTGCTGGCGGGCCGCGATGCGCGTGCGGGCCGCGGCGACGACCTTCTCCAGCACGGCGCGGGCCTGCTGCTTGGTGTCCCGCTTGGCGGAGGTCAGGAAGGCCTTCAGCTCCTTGGAGAGCACCGCCGCCACGATCCGGGAGGCGGCCGAGGTGCCGAGCACCTCCTTGGTCTGGCCCTCGAACTGCGGCTCGGCGAGCCGCACGGTGACCACCGCGGTCAGGCCCTCCATGGCGTCGTCCTTGACGACGTCGTCCTCGGCCACGCGCAGCAGCTTGGCGGCGCGCAGGGCCTCGTTGAGCGTGCGGGTGACCGCGCGCTCGAAGCCGGCCACGTGGGTGCCGCCCTTGGGGGTGGCGATGATGTTGACGAACGACCTGACGGTGGTGTCGTACCCGGTGCCCCAGCGCAGCGCGATGTCGACGCCGAGCTCGCGCGTGACCTCGGTGGGCGTCATGTGGCCGCGGTCGTCCAGGACGGGCACGGTCTCCTTGAAGGTGCCCTGGCCGGTCAGCCGCAGCACGTCGCACACGGCCTTGTCCGGCGCCAGGTACTCGCAGAACTCGCTGATGCCGCCGTCGTACCGGAAGACCTCCTCGGTGCTCCCGCCCTCCTCGCCGCCCGGCCGGTCCAGCTGCCGCTCGTCGCGCACGACCAGGGTGAGCCCCGGCACCAGGAACGCCGTCTGGCGCGCGCGGGCGTACAGCGTCTCCAGGGAGAGCCTGGCGTCCTTGAGGAAGATCTGCCGGTCGGCCCAGTAGCGGACGCGGGTGCCGGTGCGGCTCTTCGGGACGCGCTTGCTCTTGAGCAGGCCGCTGGACGGGTCGAAGGGGGCCTCGGGGCCGGACTCGGTGAAGATGCCGGGCACGCCGCGCCGGAAGCTGATCGAGTGGGTGGCGCCGTCCCGGTCGACCTCCACGTCGAGCCGGGCGGACAGCGCGTTCACCACGGACGCGCCCACGCCGTGCAGGCCGCCGGAGGCCGCGTACGACCCGCCGCCGAACTTGCCGCCCGCGTGCAGCTTGGTCATCACCACCTCGACGCCGGACAGGCCGGTCTTCGGCTCGACGTCCACCGGGATGCCCCGGCCGTCGTCCCGCACCTCCACCGAGCCGTCGTCGTGCAGAATCACCTCGATGCGGTCGCAGAAGCCGCCCAGGGCCTCGTCGACGGCGTTGTCGATGATCTCCCAGAGGCAGTGCATGAGGCCGCGGCTGTCGGTGGAGCCGATGTACATGCCGGGGCGCTTGCGCACCGCCTCCAGCCCTTCGAGGACCAGGAGGTGCCGCGCGGTGTAGTTGGAGCCGCTGCGGTCGGCTCCGGACAGCAACGCGGTGGACGGCACGGACGTCTCGGCGGTCACGCGGGTTCGCTCCTCGCTGAATTCTGGCGGGCCCGGCTGGGGGCGCGGTGGTGGCTTCGGCAACCGGACAGAGCGTACCGAGGCTTGATAGAGCGGTTGTGCCGCCACCCAGGGGCACGACCATGCTAGTCGACGTTCGCTCGTACGTTCGATCCCTCGTTGGGGTGACGTGCACATCACGTTCCCTTTCAGGCATGAACCATTTAGGCTCCGGGCACGTCCTCATGAACAACCGGCAACCCGAACCGGAGGACACGACAGACCAAGCGACGCGAATCCGTAGCAACGAGGCAATACGGCACATTCGCCGCCAACCGGCACCATCCAGCCGAGCCAGAAGGATTTTCAAGAAAGAGCCACCATCGGGAACGTTTCCGGCCCGGTTGGATGTTGACCCTGGTACGCCAGCTCGTCGAGCTAGAGAAGAGGCGACGTGACTACTGTTCTGACCCCCGCGAGCCCGTTGACGGCCGCCGATCGCTGCGACCGCTGCGGCGCCCAGGCATACCTGCGCGTCGTCTTGGCGACCGGCGGTGAGCTGCTCTTCTGCGCCCATCACGGACGTAAGTTCGAGCCGGAGCTCAAGAAGATCGCAGCCGAGATACAGGACGAGACGGAGCGACTGACCGCCGTTCCGGCGTCCGCACCCGAAGGCGAGCGCTGACACCTCTCATCCACGACGACGAGCGGAGCCGGCCCAGGGCCGGTGCCGACGGGCGGCCTACCCGGCGACGGGGCGGCCGCCCGTTGCCGTCGCGGCGCCGCACCGGCTGCCGCCGGGCCCGCGCGGCCACCGGGCCGTCGGCGCCGCCTCCGGCCCGCGGCGGCGCTCGCGGCGTACGCCGCCGTCAGCGGCGGTGGGCGCCGACCAGCGTCTCCACCNACCCGGCGACGGGGCGGCCGCCCGTTGCCGTCGCGGCGCCGCACCGGCTGCCGCCGGGCCCGCGCGGCCACCGGGCCGTCGGCGCCGCCTCCGGCCCGCGGCGGCGCTCGCGGCGTACGCCGCCGTCAGCGGCGGTGGGCGCCGACCAGCGTCTCCACCGCCGACACGCGCGTGTAGACGCCCGGCCTGCCGGGCGTGCCGCAGCCGCTCCCCCACGACACCAGGCCCACCAGCCGCCCGCGCGCCACCAGCGGCCCGCCGCTGTCGCCCTGGCAGGCGTCCCGCCCGCCGCCCGGCAGCCCCGCGCACACCATGGACGCGGCATGGTAGGACGTGCCCGACTCTCCCGGGTAGGCGCGTTCGCACACCGAGTCCGGCAGCACCCGCACGTCCGCGGCCCGCAGCGCGGGCGCGTAGGCGCTGGCCCCGCTGGTGTCCCCCCAGCCGTACACCTGCGCGCGCGTGCCCGACTCGTACGCCGAGTCCCCCCGCGGCGCCATGGGCACACCCTGGCCCTTCGGCAGCGGCCGGCTCAGGGTGAGTACGGCGACGTCCCCGGCCTTGCGCGACGAGTCGTAGCCCGGGTTCACCCACACGCGCCGCAGCGGCACCTCCTGGCCGTCGTCTCCCCGCAGGTCGTCCCGGCCCGCGATGACCCGCAGGTCGTCCACCGAGCGCCAGTCGGTGCCCAGCACGGCGCGGCTGAGGCAGTGGGCCGCCGTGAGGACCGTCGTGGGGCCGACCACGGCGCCGCCGCAGAACTGCCCGGCGCGGTCGTCGCCGAACCGCTCCCGGCTGGCCAGCGCCACCGCCCAGGGGGCGTCAGCGGTACGGACCGGCCGGCCGCCGACCACGGCCCCCGCCGCCGCGGCGGGCGCGGCGGCGGGTCCGGCGAACGGCAGGACGAGAGCGGCGACGATCGGGGCGACGAACGCGGGGAGCGGCGGGCGCATGCAGCCTCCTGACTGTACGGAGCGTACCGCACACCCAGCGTCACCCATCCGCGTCCGCACCGCATCCCCGGAGGGGGCGGGCGGGTGAACGGGCGGACGGGTGATCGGACAGCGGCGGGCCAAGGCGGAGACGGTGAGGCCCGGGGACCCTTCGCAGGGTCCCCGGGCCTCACCGCCGGTCACGTCCGGACGCTCCGCGCCCTCGGGCGCGTGGGACGGTCAGTCGAGGTAGTCCCGCAGCACCTGGGAGCGGGACGGGTGGCGCAGCTTCGACATGGTCTTCGACTCGATCTGGCGGATACGCTCACGCGTCACCCCGTAGACCTTGCCGATCTCGTCGAGCGTCTTCGGCTGCCCGTCGGTGAGGCCGAAGCGCATGGACACCACGCCCGCCTCGCGCTCGCTGAGCGTGTCGAGGACGGAGTGCAGCTGCTCCTGCAGCAGCGTGAAGCTGACCGCGTCGGCCGGGACGACCGCCTCGGAGTCCTCGATCAGGTCGCCGAACTCGCTGTCGCCGTCCTCGCCCAGCGGGGTGTGCAGGGAGATCGGCTCGCGGCCGTACTTCTGGACCTCGATGACCTTCTCCGGGGTCATGTCGAGCTCCTTGGCCAGCTCCTCCGGAGTGGGCTCGCGGCCGAGGTCCTGGAGCATCTGGCGCTGGACGCGCGCGAGCTTGTTGATCACCTCGACCATGTGCACCGGGATGCGGATCGTACGGGCCTGGTCGGCCATCGCCCGGGTGATCGCCTGCCGGATCCACCAGGTGGCGTACGTGGAGAACTTGTACCCCTTGGTGTAGTCGAACTTCTCCACCGCGCGGATCAGGCCGAGATTGCCCTCCTGGATCAGGTCGAGGAAGAGCATGCCGCGGCCGGTGTACCGCTTGGCCAGGGAGACCACCAGGCGGAGGTTGGCCTCCAGGAGGTGGTTCTTGGCGCGCCGGCCGTCCTCGGCGATGATCTCCAGCTCGCGCTTGAGCTTGGGGGCGAGCTTGTCGGACCCGGCCAGCTTGTCCTCGGCGAACAGGCCCGCCTCGATGCGCTTGGCCAGCTCGACCTCCTGCTCGGCGTTGAGCAGCGGGACCTTGCCGATCTGCTTGAGGTAGTCCTTGACGGGGTCGGCCGTGGCACCGGCCGCGGCCACCTGCTGGGCAGGAGCGTCGTCCTCGTCCTCGTCGGACAGCACGAACCCCTGGCTCTCGGGCTCGCCCTCGGCGCCCTCCACACCGGGCTTGCCGACGACGTCCTCCGCCACGTCCTCGACGTCGAGCAGCTCCTCGGCGTCCTTCTTGGCCGCGGTCTTCTTCGCCGGGGCGGCCTTCTTGGCGGCGGCGGTCTTCTTCGCCGCCGCCGTCGTCTTCTTGGCCGCGGCCTTCTTCGCGGACGCCTTCTTGGCGGGCGCCGCGGCGGCCTCGTCGGCCACGCCGTCCGCCACCTCGGCCACGGGGGCGGCCGGAGCCGCCGGGGCCTTCTTCGCCGGGGCGGCCGGCTTGGCCGCGACCGTCTTGGTGGCGGTGCGCTTGGCCGGAGTCTTCGCCGCGACGCTCTTACGGGTGCGCTTGGGCGCCTCTGCCGCACTGACCATCAGCGTCACACCCTCCTCGTCGAGGACCTGGTTGAGGCTGCGCAGAACGTTCTTCCACTGGGTTGGCGGAATCTGGTCAGCTTCGAAGGCCCGACGCACGTCATCGCCGGCGATCTGCCCCTCAGCCTTTCCCCGCTCGATGAGCGCCATGACAGACTCGGACTCGGCGATCTCCGGGGGGAGCGTACGGGATGTGCTGGCCGACACGAACAACCTCTCGGAACGATGGAAACGGCTTCCGGCACGGCCCCGGAAGGGACCGGAACCGACGACCGCCGGCAGGGATGGACCGACGGCGCGGGTGGGGAGGCGCGGGGGAGCTACAGCGTCGCGGACGACCTCCGTATTCCCTTCGCGGCTACCACCTCTTTAATCATCGCGCTGCCCTAAGGAGCGTTACGCCCAATCCTCGTGGCCCGAGTCACACCACATAGGGGCGATAAACCCGCAGAAGCGGACAGATTGCTCCATGCTGGTCGACCCGTGCCGGGCGGGCGCACCGCGCGGCACGCCGGGTCAGCCCGCTGACCAGGCGGAACTCCCCTGGCCACCAGGGCGCGCGCCGCGCCGCCGAACCCGCGGACGGGATCCGGCGACGCCGCTTGCCGTACGCCGTACGGTCCGGTCAGTGCTCGCGCGGCGCGGGCACGCCGACCTCGGGGTGGTCGAGGTCGGGATGGACGGCGAGCAGTTGGCGCATCGCGGCCTCGGCCCCAGCGGCGTCGCCCGTGCCGATCGCCTCGACGATCCGGTGGTGGTGGCCGACACCGGCCTCGGTCAGCCGGTCGCAGCCGGTGACCGGGGCGCCGGAGACGTGCAGGGCGGCGGCGACGATCCCGGCCAGGTGCTCCAGCATGCGGTTGCCCCCGATCTGGAGCAGCAGCGCGTGGAACTCGGCGTCGGCGCGGGAGAAGGTGAGGGTGTCGCCCTGCGCCAGTGCGTGGCCCATGATCTCGGCCATGTCGGCGAGCCGCTGCTGCACGTCCTCGCGGCCGTGGCCCGCGGCGAGCCGGGCGGCCAGCGGCTCGATGATCCAGCGCAGCTCGCACAGCTCGCGGCGCTGGTCGTCGCGCTGGGGGCCGAACGCCCGCCACTCGATGATGTCGGGGTCGAGGAGGTTCCAGTCGCTGACGGGTCGGACCCGGGTGCCGACGTTGGGCCGGGCGCTGACCAGGCCCTTGGCCTCCAGCACGCGCAGCGACTCGCGGACGACGGTGCGGGAGACCTCGAACCGCTGGCCGATCTCCTCCGGGACGAGGGGCCGGTCGGCGCCCAGGTCCCCGGAAACGATCATCTGGCCGAGCTGCTGGACCAGTTGGCCGTGCAGGCCGCGGCCGCGGTTGCCGGCCGCGCGCCGGCCCACGCGGCCGATCTCCGCGTCGGAGCCCTCCCAGGAGTGGGCGCCGCCGCGCTCAGCGCCGGGGACGTCGGTGTAGGGGTAACGGTCGAGCTCGCCCGGACCGGCGAGGCCGGAGTCGGCGGGGCGAGCCGCGGTCATCGTGGTGTGCGCAAGGGTACTCACGCATCCTTTGTCGGCGACGCCCCGAAGACCCTTGAGGTCTTTGGTGAAAAGCACACGAAAGGGTGATCGACCATTACCCTACAATTGACGCCTCAACGGGACAGAAGTAGTGACATCACGGGGGATCGAGTAGCCGAACGCGCGGGGTGCCGTGGACTGCCGCGCACGCCCCGGCGGATGACCGGCGCGCGGCGGGGTGCAACGGCGGCGCGGGCCGGGACACGGCCGCCGACGGCGCCCCCCGGCAGCCACCGGGTGCGGGACCGCGGGAGGCCGGGTCGCGGGACGCGGTGCGACCGGGTGGCGATGCCGGGAAGCACGGCGGTCTCGCGGAAGGACGGGGATCTCCGGGAGCACGGCGGTTCTCGGACGCGTGGCGGTTCCCGGGAGCACGGCCGTCGCCGCGGGCCCGGTGACCCGCCGGTGCGCGGGCCCGGTCACTGCCGCGCCCTGCCGCGCCGCCCGGCCCGCCCGGCGATCGCGTACGCGCAGACCAGGCCGACGAGCGACAGCACCATGGCCTGGCCGACGGGCGGGGAGACGAAGCGCAGCAGCACCGAGGCCGTCCGCTCCAGCAGGAACGGCAGCCGGTCCAGTTCGTGTGCGCGCAGCCGGTGCGGCAGCGTCGCCAGCGACCGCAGGGACGGCTCGCTCATCGCCCGCTCCACGACCGGTACGGCGGCGAGCGGAACCGCGAAGACGGCGGTGAGCCCGAAGGCGGTGGACCGGAAGACGCCCGCGCCCAGCAGCCCGGCCCACGAGCAGCCCAGAGCCAGCGCGCACACGTTCGCCGTCAGCGGGGGCCAGTCGCCGGGCGTCGGCACGGACTCGCCGCCGAAGAGCAGCAGCAGCCCGGCGCCGTCGAGGGCCAGGACGGCGAGCGTGAGCAGCACCGCGGCCACCCCGCAGACCGCCATCTTGGCGACGAGCAGGGTGGGGCAGCGCGGCACCGTGTCCCGGTCCGGGGCCAGCGCCGGGTAGCGGAACTCCTCGCCGAAGGCGAGGGCCCCGAGCAGCCCGGAGGCCACCGCGACCGGAGGCAGCGGCAGGTCGGCGGGCCAGCCCGTGAGCTGGTAGAGATCCCCGGCGCCGCCGGTACGGGCCAGCAGCACGGCCAGCAGGAACGAGCCCGCCAGGCCGGCGGCGACGATCAGCCAGCCGGTCCGCACGCTGGTGGCCCGGCGCAGCTCGTAGCGCAGCGGCCAGGCCGGACCGGGCGGCGGGAGCTCGGGGAGCACCGGGCCCCAGCCGGACGGGCGGGCCGCCTCCGGGTCGGCCTCCGGGTGGCCGTCCGCCCGGCCGGCCGCCCGGCCGGTGTCGGCGGAACCGGGGGCCGGCCGCTCGGCCGGGGGCGGCCCCGCGGCCTCGTCGGCGAGCCGGTGCACGGCGATGCCGTGGCGGTGGGCCAGCTCCCCGACGGCGGCGCAGGCCATGCCGTAGACCAGGAGCCGGTCGTCGCCGTCGCGGACCACCCGCACGCCGCCCGCGGCCGACCGGGCGGCGCCGCGCGGGGGCA
>NZ_JAVSCF010000150.1:0-15912 GCF_031932565.1 Streptomyces sp. B1866 | reverse complement strand
GGCCGCTGCGGGCGGCGGCGGGGTGCGCCCGGGCGGTGCGGCGGCCGGAGCGCCGGTCCGTAACGCCCGCCGGGCCCGCGAAGGCCCCGGCCCTTCCTCTCCTCGTGCACGTCGTGGTGCGCCGCGGGCCGCCGTTCCGGGCCGCCCCGGCGGCCCGCTGAGCCACCGGCTCGCGGCCGCGGGGCCGCACGCGGACCGCGCCGCCCCGGCCCGGTCCGCGCGACGCCACCCCGTCACGACACCGCACGACGCCCTACGGAGACGACACGACCATGAGCAACAGAAACAGCCAGGCCAACAAGCAGGCCGCACGCGAGCGGCTGCGCGCCGAGCGCGAGCGGCAGGCCAAGCGGGACAAGATACGCCGGCAGATGACCGTCGCCGGGGGGATCCTGGTGGTCCTCGCCGTCGCGGGCGGCATCGGCTTCGCCATCAGCAACAGCACGGGCGGCAGCAAGAACGTCAAGGTCAGCGACAAGAAGTGGCGGGCGGCCGCGGCCAAGACCACCTTCGCCGAACCCGCCCACACCACCGGCGAGCAGGGCCTGGGGATCGTCATCGGCGACAAGGACGCCAAGAACACCCTCGGGGTCTTCGAGGACCCGCGCTGCCCGGCCTGTGCGAGTTTCGAGCAGAACACCGGGGAGACCGTCCTGAAGGACATCAAGGACGGCAAGTACAAGGCGCAGTTCGCGCTGGGCACCTTCCTGGACGACTCCTTCGGCGGCTCCGGCTCGAAGAACGCTCTCAGCGCGCTGGGCGCCGCGCTCAACGTGAGCACGGACGCGTTCCTCGACTACAAGAAGACGCTGTACGCCGCGAAGAACCACCCCGACGAGCGCGACGACCAGTTCTCCGACGACGAGAAGCTGATCCGGATCGCGCAGCAGGTCAAGGAGCTGAAGGGGAACAAGGGCTTCGAGGCGGACGTGCGCAAGGGCACCTACGACAAGTGGGCGCTGGCCATGTCCGACTACTTCAACAAGCAGAAGATCAAGGGCACGCCGACGATCCGGCTCAACGGCAAGAACCTGACCGTGGACGGCAGGTACGCGCCGATGTCCCCCCAGCAGTTCACGCCGCTGGTGGACGAGGGCCTGAAGAAGAAGTGACGGCGCGCCGCGCCGGGTGAACGGCGGGCGGGCGGGTCCGGCAGGGGACCGCCCGCCCGCCGTCGCCGTCTTCAGGCTGTGCCGGGCCCGGCGGGCCGGGCCTTCAGCGGGCCGGGAGGTCGGCGAGGAAGCCGAGCGCGGTCCGCCACGTCGCCTCCGCCGCCTCCTTGTCGTGGTCGGGCAGGTCGGCGTCGGTGTACAGGTGCCCGGCGCCCGGGTAGCGGTGGACCTCCACGTCGGCGCCGGCCCGCCGCATCCGCAGGTACCAGGCGGTCAGCCAGTCGTGCGGCTCGAAGGGGTCGGGGTCGGCGACGTGCAGCTGCACCGGCAGTCCGTCGGCCTCGGCGCCGTCGGCCACGTCCGACGTGCCGTGCAGGAGCAGCAGCCCGCGCGCCCGCTCGTCGGCGAGCGCCAGGTTCTGCGCGATCGCCCCGCCGAGCGAGAGACCTGCGTACACCAGCCCGCGGTCCGCCGCCGGGGCGGCGGCCGCCACCGCCCGGCGCAGCAGCTCGTCCCGGCCGATCTCGTCCTTGATCGCCATCCCGTCCTCGACCGCGTCGGCCGTCCGCCCGTCGTACAGGTCCGGTACGAGCACGTCGTGCCCGGCGGCGCGCAGCCGGTCGGCGGCGGCGTGCACCGCGGGCCGCAGCCCATAGGCGGAGTGGAGCAGCACAACTGTCGGCAAATCAGGCATAACGGTCGCTTTCCGTCGGCAGATGTCTCCCGTCCATCGTGTCAGCACCGGTCGCTGGGTAGACGAGCGGCACGAGTCAGCCAACGGAAGGATGAGGTAGGTGTCCATGGAGGACGTACTGCGCCCGGTCGTCGTCATCGGCGGCGCGCTCGCCGTCACCCTGCTGGTCGGCTGGGCCGCCGACCGGCTGCTGCGCCGGGCCGACGCCCTGCACCCGGAGACCCCCCTGTGGGACCTGCTGCGGCGCTGTCGGCTGCCGCTCCAGGTCACCGTGTGCGCGGCGCTGCTGCGCGGCGCACACGACAAGACGGGCACGCGGATCGCCGACGACCACGCGTCGGGAATCGCCCAGGTGCTCACCCTGGTACTGATCGCCTCGACCGCGTGGCTGGCCACCCGTGTCTCGTCGGCGGTGGTGGAGTCCACGTACGCGCGTTACGCGGCCGGCCAGCACGACCCGGCCCGGGTGCGGCGGGTGCGCACGCAGGTGACGCTGATCCAGCGGGTGGTGATCGCGACCGTCGGGGTGGTGGCCGCGGCGGCGATGCTGCTGACCTTCCCCACCATGCGCACCGTGGGCACGTCGATGCTGGCGTCCGCGGGGATCATCGGCATCGTCGCCGGCGTCGCCGCCCAGTCGACGCTGGGCAACCTGTTCGCCGGACTCCAGATCGCCTTCGGGGACATGGTGCGCATCGGCGACACCGTGGTCGTCGGCGGCGAGTGGGGCACGGTGGAGGAGATCACGCTCACCTTCCTGTCCGTACGGACCTGGGACGAGCGGCGGGTCACCATGCCGGTGTCGTACTTCACCGCCAAGCCGTTCGAGAACTGGTCGCGCGGCGGCACGCAGAAGACCGGTTCGGTGTTCTTCCACCTCGACCACTCGGCGCCCGTCGACGCGATGCGCGCCCAGTTGCACGAGATCGTGCGCACCTCCCCCGCGTGGGACGGCCGGGCGTGGGACCTCGCCGTCACCGACACCACCCCGAACACCATCGAGGTGCGCGCGCTGGTCACCGCGCGGGACGCGGACAACGCGTGGAACGTGCGCTGCGAGGTCCGCGAGCGGATGATCGCCTGGCTGCACCGGGAGCACCCGTACGCGCTGCCGCGCATCGCCACCGCCCCGGCCCCGGGCGCGGACCCGGGGCCCGACGGCGGCCGGTCCGACGGCGGACGCCCGGCCCCGGACCGGCGGGCCGCGCACGCGCAGGCGCCGTGAGCCCGCGCGGGGCGGGCCGCGCCGCCCGGCCGGCCGGGCGGCGAGGGGCCTCAGCCGCTCAGGGCGCGCGCGGTCTCCAGTGCGCCGCGCAGGTCCTCGGGGTAGTCGCTGGCGAACTCCACCCACTCGCCGTGCGCCGGGTGCGTGAAGCCGAGCCGCACCGCGTGCAGCCACTGCCGGGCGACCTTCAGCCGCCTGGCCAGCGTCGGGTCCGCGCCGTAGGTCAGGTCGCCCACGCACGGGTGCCGGTGGGCGGCCATGTGCACGCGGATCTGGTGGGTGCGGCCGGTCTCCAGCTTGATGTCCAGCAGGCTGGCGGCGCGGAACGCCTCCACCAGGTCGTAGTGCGTGACGCTGGGCTTGCCGTCGGCGACCACGGCCCACTTGTAGTCGTGGTGCGGATGGCGGCCGATGGGCGCGTCGATGGTGCCGCTGAGCGGGTCCGGGTGGCCCTGGACGAGCGCGTGGTAGCGCTTGTCGACCGTACGGTCGCGGAACTGCTGCTTCAGGCGCGTGTACGCCTGCTCCGACTTGGCCACCACCATCAGCCCCGAGGTGCCCACGTCCAGCCGGTGCACGATGCCCTGCCGCTCGGCGGCGCCGGACGTCGAGATCCGGTAGCCCGCGGCGGCCAGGCCGCCGATCACGGTCGGGCCGCTCCACCCGGGGCTGGGGTGGGCCGCCACGCCGACGGGCTTGACGACCACCACGATGTCGGCGTCGTCGTACACCACCTCCATGCCCGGCACGGGCTCGGCGACCACCGCCACCGGGGCCGCCGCCCGGGGCAGCTCCACCTCCAGCCACGCGCCGCCGGACACCCGGTCGGACTTCCCCGCCACGCTGCCGTCGAGCTGGACCTTTCCGGCCGCGGCCAGCTCGGCCGCCTTGGTCCGCGAGAAGCCGAACATCCGCGCGATGGCGGCGTCGACACGCTCGCCCTCCAGGCCGTCGGGTACGGGCAGGGTGCGAATCTCGGGAAGGGTGCTCACCCGTCGAGTATGCCGGACCACGCGGCGCGCCCGGTACGCCGGTGGCGGGGCCCCGCGCGGGCGGGCGGCGGCCGGGCCGGGCGCCGGGGCTGCCGCCGGTCGGTCCTGGTGGACCGTGCCGTCAGTCCTGGTGGACCGTGCCGTCCGGGTCCAGGCCCCGGAAGGACAGGACCACGATGAGCACGCCGCCGCACACGATCGCCGAGTCGGCGAGGTTGAAGACCGCGAAGTGGGCGGGCGCGATGAAGTCGACCACCGCGCCCTGGAGGTCGCCGGGCGAGCGGAAGACGCGGTCGGTGAGGTTGCCGAAGGCGCCTCCGAGCAGCAGGCCGAGCGCGACGGCCCACGGCAGGCTGTAGAGCTTGCGGGCCAGCCGCGCGATCACGCCGATCACCACGGCCGCGATCACGGTGAACACGATGGTCATCGCCTCGCCGAGGCCGAAGGCCGCGCCCCGGTTGCGGATCACCTCCAGGCGCAGCCAGGCGCCCAGGATGTCGACCGGCTCGCCGTGCTCCAGGCGCGCGACCACCAGCAGCTTGCTGCCCAGGTCCAGCAGGTAGGCGACGGCGGCCACGGCCAGCAGCACCGGGACCCGCCGCCTGCCGACCGGCCCGGCGCCGGCACCCGCGGCGGCCCGGTCGGCGCGGGCGGCGGCCTCCTCGGCACCGGGGCCGGCGGCGGCCTTTCCGGCGCCCGGGCGGGCACCGCCGTGGGCCTCGCGCGCGCCCGGCGTCCCGATGGCCTGCTCCGCCTCTGTCACGTCCCGTCCCGTCCGTCCCGTGCGGCTCGCGTCCCGGACAAGGCTACGTCCCGGTGCCGGGCCGACGCCTGTCGGCACGAGGGTACGGCACGCCACGCGCGCGAGGTCAGCGCCGCTCCTGCCGCTGCTTGCACTCCACACACAGGGTGGCGCGCGGGAACGCCTGCATCCTGGCCTTGCCGATCGGCCGGCCGCAGTTCTCGCACAACCCGTACGTGCCCGCGTCCAGCCGCTCCAGCGCGCGCTCGGTCTGGAGCAGCATCTCGCGCGCGTTGCTCGCCAGGGCCAGCTCGTGCTCGCGCGTGATGTTCTTGGCGCCGGTGTCGGCCTGGTCGTCGCCGGCCCCGTCGCCGGAGTCCCGCATCAGCCCGTTGAGCGCCTCCTCGGCGCTGGCGATCTCGGCGCGCAGTCTGCCGACCTCGCCGTCCAGCCCGGCGCGGGCCTCGGCCGCCTCCTCGGGCGTCCAGGGGTCCTCGCCGGGGCGCACCGCGAGCTCGCCGGGCGCGGCGGAGCGCGCCTTGGGCACGGCGGTCGCCGTCGCGGCGCCCTGCGGCTCCGCGGGCACCGTGCCCGGGGTCTTCTTCGCAACCACTTTCCTGGCTCCCGTCCTCTTCGCGGGCACCGCCTGCTCGGCCGGTGCGGCCTTCCTGGCTGTGGTCTTCTCCGGCGGCCCGGCCTTGTGGGCCGTGGCCTGCCCGGTGGGGGCGGCGGCCGTCCCGTCGGGGTCCGCGCCGCCGCGCGGCCCGGCGCCGGTGGCGGCGGCCGTATCGCCGGTGGTGGCGCCGGGGGCGGTCGGTCCGGGCGGCGGGGTGCTCTTCGCGGTCCTTCTCGCCACCATGGCCGCCGCCCCTTCACATAGTGTGACCTCGCGCGCGAATCGTGCCGGAACGATAAATCGACACCGAACACGCGGCAACGGGGCACGCCGCCGCATTCGCCCCGGCTTGCCTGTGTGGCGAACCGGTCTCATCGGTTGTGCCCCGCCGCTCGCCCGGTAATCCGGCCGTGCGCCGGAGGGCCGCTCATCCGGGTGTCGGCGGAGAACCCGTCGGCGGCGGTCGCCGCGGCCCCGTACACTGGGGCGCAGCGACAGGCGTGGATGGGGACGAGTAGCGGCGTACGCGGCCATGAGCGACCCGGGGGCGGTGCGAGCCCGGGGGCGAGCGCGACGTGAAGATCACCCCGGAGCCGCCGGAAGAACCCCCGCCCAGGGCCAGTAGAACCGGCGTCGCGGACCTAAGCGAGAGGGCCGGGAGCGGCAGCGTTCCCCGGCCAAGGAGGGTGGTACCGCGGGAGCCGGCGCGCTCTCGTCCCTCCGACGGCACCGCACACGCCCGTGTCCGCCGGAGGACGATGCGACGATGACGCAGTACCACCAGGTCCCCGCCCAGGTCGACCTGCCCGCCCTGGAGCACGCCGTGCTCGGCTTCTGGCGCGAGCGGGACATCTTCGGCCGCAGCGTGCGGCAGTCCGAGGGGCGCCCCGAGTGGGTGTTCTACGAGGGCCCGCCGACGGCCAACGGCATGCCCGGCGCGCACCACATCGAGGCCCGCGTCTTCAAGGACGTCTTCCCGCGCTTCCGCACCATGCGCGGCTACCACGTGCACCGCAAGGCCGGCTGGGACTGCCACGGCCTGCCGGTGGAGCTGGCCGTGGAGAAGGAGCTGGGCTTCGACGGCAAGAAGGACATCGAGGCGTACGGCATCGCGGAGTTCAACGCCAAGTGCCGCGAGTCGGTCACCCGCCACACCGACGCGTTCGCCGAGCTGACCCGGCGCATGGGCTACTGGGTCGACATGGACGACGCCTACTGGACCATGGCGCCCTCGTACATCGAGTCGGTGTGGTGGTCGCTGAAGGAGATCTTCGGCAAGGGCCTGCTGGTCCAGGACCACCGGGTGGCCCCCTGGTGCCCGCGCTGCGGCACCGGCCTGTCCGACCACGAGCTGGCGCAGGGCTACGAGACGGTGGTCGACCCGTCGGTGTACGTGCGCTTCCCGCTCACCTCCGGCCCGCTGGCGGGCGAGGCCTCGCTGGTGGTGTGGACGACCACGCCGTGGACCCTGGTGTCCAACACGGCCGTGGCCGCGCACCCGGACGTCCGTTACGTGGTCGCCACCGACGGCGCCGAGCGCCTGGTGGTCGCCGAGCCGCTGCTGGCCAAGGCCCTCGGCGAGGGCTGGACGGCCACCGGCCAGGCCTTCACCGGCCGGGAGATGGAGCGCTGGACCTACCGGCGCCCCTTCGACCTGGTGCCCATGGACGGCGCCCACTTCGTGGTCAACGCCGCGTACGTGACCACCGACGACGGCACCGGCCTGGTCCACCAGGCGCCCGCGTTCGGCGAGGAGGACCTGCGCACCTGCCGGGCGTACGGCCTGCCGGTGGTCAACCCGGTCCGCCCCGACGGCACCTTCGAGGAGGGCCTGGGCCTGGTCGGCGGGCAGTTCTTCAAGAAGGCCGACGAGGCGCTGACCGCCGACCTGAAGGCGCGCGGGCTGCTGCTGCGGCACGTGGCGTACGAGCACAGCTACCCGCACTGCTGGCGCTGCCACACCGCGCTGCTGTACTACGCGCAGCCGTCCTGGTACATCCGCACCACGGCGGCCAAGGACGCGCTGCTGCGGGAGAACGAGCGGACCAACTGGTTCCCCGGCTCGGTCAAGCACGGCCGGTACGGCGACTGGCTGGACAACAACATCGACTGGGCCCTGTCCCGCAACCGCTACTGGGGCACCCCGCTGCCGATCTGGCGGTGCGCCGAGGACCACCTCACCTGCGTCGGCTCGCTGGCGGAGCTGGGAGAGCTGGCCGGGCTCGCCGGCGCCGACCTCAGCGGCCTCGACCCGCACCGCCCGTTCATCGACGAGGTGGTCTTCCCGTGCCCGGCCGAAGGCTGCGCGCTGACCGCCGAGCGCGTCCCGGAGGTCATCGACGCCTGGTACGACTCGGGGTCGATGCCGTTCGCGCAGTGGGGCTACCCGTACCAGGGCAAGGAGGAGTTCGACCGGCGCTACCCCGCGCAGTTCGTCTGCGAGGCCATCGACCAGACCCGCGGCTGGTTCTACACGCTGATGGCCGTGGGCACGCTCGTGTTCGACCGGTCCTCGTACGAGAACGTGGTCTGCCTCGGCCACATCCTCGCCGAGGACGGCCGGAAGATGTCCAAGCACCTGGGCAACATCCTCCAGCCCATCCCGCTCATGGAGCGGCACGGCGCGGACGCGGTCCGCTGGTTCATGGCGGCCGGCGGCTCGCCGTGGGCCGCGCGCCGGGTGGGCCACGGCACCATTCAGGAGGTGGTCCGCAAGGTCCTGCTCACCTACTGGAACACGGTCGCCTTCCAGGCCCTGTACGCGCGCACGTCCGGCTGGTCGCCGACGGAGGCCGACCCGGAGCCCGCCGCCCGGCCGGTGCTGGACCTCTGGCTGCTCGGTGAGCTGAGCACGCTGGTCGACGGGGTCACCGCGGCCCTGGAGGCGTTCGACACGCAGCGGGCCGGGAGGCTGCTGTCGTCCTTCGTGGACGACCTGTCCAACTGGTACGTGCGCCGCTCCCGCCGCCGCTTCTGGCAGGGCGACCCGGCGGCGCTGCGCACGCTGCACGAGACGATCGAGACGGTCACCCGGCTGATGGCGCCGCTGGTGCCGTTCATCACCGAGCGCGTGTGGCAGGACCTGGTCGTGCCGGTGACGCCGGACGCGCCCGAGTCGGTGCACCTGGCGTCCTGGCCGGAGTCGGACCCGGAGATGGTCGACCCGGAGCTGTCGGAGCGGATGGGGCTGGTGCGGCGGCTGGTGGAGCTGGGGCGTGCGACGCGCGCGGAGTCCGGCGTGAAGACCCGCCAGCCGCTGTCCCGCGCGCTCATCGCCGCGGCCGGGTTCGACGACCTGCCCGCCGACCTGCGCGCCCAGATCGAGGAGGAGCTGAACGTCGCCGCGGTCGCGCCGCTGAGCGAGGTCGGCGGCTCGCTGGTGGACACCTCGGCCAAGGCCAACTTCCGCGCGCTGGGCCGGCGCTTCGGCAAGGGCACCCAGGCCGTGGCGAAGGCGATCGCCGGGGCGGACGCGGCGGCCCTGTCGCTGGCGCTGCGGGAGGGCACCGCGTCGGTGCTGGTGGACGGCGAGCCGGTGGCGCTGTCCGCGGAGGAGGTCATCATCACCGAGACGCCCCGCGAGGGCTGGTCGGTGGCCTCGGACGCGGGCGCGACCGTGGCGCTGGACCTGGAGATCTCCCCGGAGCTGCGCCGGGCGGGCCTGGCGCGGGACGCGATCCGGCTGATCCAGGAGGCGCGCAAGACCAGCGGCCTGGAGGTGACCGACCGCATCGCCCTGCGGTGGCGGGCGGCCGGCGAGGACGTGCGGGCCGCGCTCGCCGACCACGCGCCGCTGATCGCCGAGGAGGTGCTGGCCGAGGACTTCGCGTCGGAGGCCCCCGCCGGGGCGGCCGGTTCCGGCAGCGACGGCTACGGCGAGCCCTTCGAGGACGCGGCGCTCGGTCTTTCCTTCCGGCTGCGCAAGGTGTGACACCGGGTGGGGGCGGGCCGTGCGGGCCCGCCCCCCGCGGTTCTCCCGCGGCTGAACGCGTTCGGGCCGGAGGCTCGGATTCCGGTCTCTTCCCGTACGCGGCACCGGGCGCGCCGGTGCGGGCGGCGGCACCCGCCCTCGCGCTTCGTATAGAGGGGATGAGTCCGCCCGTACGGCAAGAGCACCGGGTGTACGGGGACGGGACCGGCGGGGACGGGACCGGCACCGGGACGCGCGGACGGGCCGGGCCCGGCGAAGGTGAGCTTCGCCGGGCCCGGCCCGTCCAGCCGTCAGGCCCGCGGCGCGGGCCGGATCTCAGACGGCCGATGTGTCAGTTGTCGTCCTCGTCGATGAGGAAGCCGCGCATCGGGCTCGGCGCCTGCATCGGCTGCGGAGCCTGCGGCCGCACCGGTGCCATCGGCTGCGTCATCGCCGGGGACATCTGCTGCTGCCCGCCGTAGGACGGGCCGCCGCCCGGGCCGTGGCCGCCCATCGGCTGGCCGCCCATGGTGTGCCCGCCCATCGCGCCCGCCGACGCCATGGGACCGCTGGCCATGGCCCCGGTCATCGACGGGGACGGCGGCAGCGACGCGGTCGCCGGGGTGCGCGGCGGGGCCAGCGAGTCGTCGGCCTGGTTCTCCAGCTGGCGCAGCTGGCTCTCCAGGTAGGACTTCAGCCGGGTGCGGTACTCGCGCTCGAAGCCGCGCAGGTCCTCGACCTTGCGCTCCAGCGTGGCGCGCGCGGACTCCAGGGAGCCCATGGCGACGCGGTGCTTCTCCTGCGCGTCCCGCTCCAGCGCGTCGGCCTTGGCGCGGGCGTCCCGCTCCAGGCCCTCGGCACGGCTGCGGGCCTCGCCGACGATCTTGTTGGCCTCGGAGCGGGCCTCCGCGATCGCCTGGTCGGCGGTCTGCTGCGCCAGCGACAGTACGCGCGCGGCGCTGTCGCCGCCCGGACCCTGGCCCGGCATCTGCGGACCGCCCGGACCCATCGGTCCGCCCATGTGGCCGGGGCCCATGCCCTGCTGGACCATGGGGCCGCCCTGGCCCATCGGGCCCTGACCCATCGGGCCCTGACCCATCGGACCCTGGCCCATGGGGCCCTGGCCCATCGGGCCGCCCTGCCCCATCGGGCCCTGGCCCATGGGACCGCCCTGGCCCATCGGGCCGGGACCGTGCGGGCCCTGCGGGCCGTGGCCGCCGGGCGGGAGCTGCGGAGCGCCCCCGGGCAGTTGCGGCGGGCCGCCGTGCTGGCCGGGCGGCACCGGCTGCGGTCCCGATATGGCGGCGGGCACCGGCGCGCCGGGGCGATCCTGCTGTTCGGGAGGCTTGCGGAGACCCTGCTGCTGGTTCTGCGCGGCGGCGCGCGTCGCGGCGGCCAGCTTGGCGCGCAGGTCCTCGTTCTCCCTGAGCAGCCGGGTCAGTTCGGCCTCGACCTCGTCGAGAAAGGCGTCGACCTCGTCCTCGTCGTAGCCTTCTCGGAGACGGACGGTCGTGAACTGCTTGTTCCGCACGTCCTCGGGGGTCAGCGGCATCTCTTCTTCACCTCAACGTAGTCGTCGGCAGTCGGCAGGCCCGTATCGCTCACATCACCCTCCCCACGATGGTGATGAGCAGGGAGATGATGATCATCAACACGAAGAAGGACAGGTCGAGCGCCACGCCCCCGAGACGCAGCGGCGGAATGTACCGCCGCAGAAGCTTGAGTGGCGGATCGGTGACAGTGTAGGCCGCCTCCAGTACCACCACCATGGGCCTGCGCGGCTGCCATGAGCGGGCGAACATGAAGACGTAGTCCATCACCAAACGGAAGATCAGCACGACCAGGAAGCAGTACAACGCGATCAAGATCACCTGAAGTGCGATGTCCATCCCGCGGTGTCCCTCTCCCCTTGCTCGTGCCGGCCTTGCGGCCTCGTCCTACTCGGTGGTGCCGGTGTCGCGTCTCAGCTCTGGTTGAAGAACCCGCCCTCCGCGATACGGGCCTTGTCCTCCGCCGTGACATCGACGTTAGCAGGAGACAGCAGAAACACCTTCTGAGTCACTCGTTCGATGCTCCCGTGCAGACCGAAGACCAGACCGGCGGCGAAGTCGACAAGTCGCTTCGCGTCGGTGTCGTCCATCTCCGTCAGATTCATGATCACCGGAGTGCCCTCCCGGAAGTGTTCCCCGATGGTACGGGCCTCGTTGTAGGTCCGGGGGTGCAGTGTGGTGATGCGGTACGGCTCCCGCTCGGACACGACCTTGGGCATGATCACCGGCGCGTTCTTCTCCACGTTCGATCGGTCGGGTGTGATGGACGCCACTGGGGCGATACGCGCCGGTCGTCCGGTTTCCGCCGTGAGGCGGGCGGGCTCACGCTGCGCGGGCGGGTGGACGACTCGCACTGATTCGTCCCTTTCGGACCGAGGTTCGGTCTGGATGGGGTGCCGCCGACGATCCCGCTCGGGCTCAGGCTCTGGCTCGAACTCGTCGTCGGGGTCGAAGCCCCTGCCGTCGTACCCATCGTCCTCCACGAGGCCGAGGTAGACCGCCATCTTGCGCATCGCGCCGGCCATTCTCTGCGTCCTCCGCTCTGTGGTGGATCGGCTCCGCCACCGGATGCCCTGGATCCACGTGACCCGCCCGCCTGTTCGCGGTTTTGGCCTATTTTCTGCTGTGGTCCGACTTCGTGGCGACGTTACCCGAGCCGGGGGCGGACTCCGAGTACCGCGCTGCCGACGCGTACATGTGTCGCTCCGGCCGACACCGCGTCCTCCAGGTCCGCACTCATCCCCGCCGAGACCATGGTCGCAGTCGGATGGTCCGCGCGCAGGCGGGATGAGATTTCCGTCAGCCGCTCGAACGCCGCGCGCGGGCGTCCGGCGTAGGGTCCCGCGAGCGGGGCGACCGTCATCACGCCCGCGCACGTCAGCCCCTCGGCGCCGGCCAGCGCGCCGGCCAGCGCCGGCACCCCGTCCGGCGCGACGCCGCCGCGGTCGCCGACACCTTCGCCCCGGCCGCCGGCCTCGCCTGGCTCGGCGTCGAGCGCTACCTGCACCAGGCAGCCGAGCCCGCGCCCGGCCCGGACCGCCGCCGCGGACAGTGCGCCGACCAGCCGTTCGCGATCAACAGAATGCACCATATCCGCATAACCGACCACCGACCGCACCTTGTTCGTCTGCAATTGACCGACGAAATGCCAGGTAAGCGGAATATCGGAACATTCCGCCGCTTTTGGGGCGGCTTCCTGATCGCGATTCTCGGCCACGTGACGGACGCCGAGCTCGGCGAGCAGCCGCACATCCGAGGCCGGAAAGGTCTTGGTCACCACGATCAGCGTCACGTCCGAGCGCGGCCGACCCGCCGCGGCGCAGGCCGCGGCGATGCGCTCCTCGACCCGGTCCAGGCGGGCCGCCAGTTCGGTCTTGCGGTCGGTCACGTCAGCCGTCCAGCCACACATAGCTCGCGAGGCGCCCCGTCACGCCCTCGCGCCGGTAGGAGAAGTGGTCGGCCGACTCCAGGGTGCAGGTGTGACAATCTCCACTCCGTCCACCCAGCGGCACACCGTACGAGGCCAGTTGGGCGCGCACACCCGCGACCAGGTCCAGGGCGGGCGTGCCCCAGGAGGTCTCGGACCGGGCCGCGGGCACCGCCGCGGCGACCTCGTCCCGCATCGCCTCGGGGACCTCGTAGCACCGCCCGCACACCGCGGGCCCGGTGCGCGCGACGATCCGGGCCGGGTCGGCGCCGAGCGCGAGCATCGCCTCGACCGCGGCGGGCACCACGCCGGCCAGCAGTCCGGGCCGCCCGGCGTGCGCGGCGCCCGCGACCCCGGCGACCGGGTCGGCCAGCAGCACCGGCACGCAGTCCGCGGTGAGCACAGCGAGCGCGAGCCCCCGGCGGGCGGTGACCACCACGTCCGCCTCGGGGGCCGGGACGCCGGCCGCCGCCCAGGACTGGTCGGCCACGGCCACCTCCCGGCCGTGCACCTGGTTCATCCAGACCACCGACGCCGGGTCGAGGCCGAGGGCGGCGGCGGAGCGCTTCCGGTTGGCGGACACCGCCGCCGGGTCGTCGCCGACCGCGCCGCCGAGGTTGAGCTGGTCATACGGAGCGGCGCTCACCCCGCCCCACCGGTCGGTGAAGGCGAAGTGCGCGCCGCTCGCCGCGTGCCGCCGTCCTATCACGCCGGGCCCGCCCCGCGGCCGCCGCCGAGCGGCCGCCGGAACGTCCGGCCGGTCCGGCCGGTCACTTCAGGAAGTCCGGGACGTCCAGCTCCTCGGCCTGGCTGTCCGAGTACGGGCGGGCCGGGGGCACCTGCGGGGTGCTCAGCGGGGCCGACGGGACCTCGGCGACGGGGCCGGGGTCGGACGCGACCGGCTCCTCCTCGCGCGGGGTCAGGCTGGACAGGCCGCCGAAGGACGGGCGGCCGGGGGTGTCGGGGACGGGCGGGCGGCTGCCGGTGGTGGTGGCGGGCGGGCCGTCGTCGCGGCTCGCGTACCCGCCGAGGACCTTGTCGCGGTTCTTGGCCGGCGGCTGGCCGCCGTCGAAGCCCGCGGCGATGACGGTGACGCGCACCTCGTCGCCGAGCGCGTCGTCGATGACCGCGCCGAAGATGATGTTCGCCTCGGGGTGCGCGGCCTCGCTCACCAGCTGGGCCGCCTCGTTGATCTCGAACAGGCCCAGGTCCGAGCCGCCGGAGATGGACAGCAGCACGCCACGGGCGCCGTCGATGGACGCCTCCAGCAGCGGCGAGGAGATCGCCATCTCGGCCGCGGCCACCGCGCGGTCGTCGCCGCGCGCGGAGCCGATGCCCATGAGCGCCGAGCCCGCCTCGGACATGACGGACTTCACGTCCGCGAAGTCGAGGTTGATCAGGCCCGGTGTGGTGATCAGATCGGTGATGCCCTGTACGCCGGACAGCAGTACCTGGTCGGCGGACTTGAACGCGTCAAGGACGCTCACCTGGCGATCGGAAATGGACAACAGGCGATCGTTCGGGATCACGATCAGGGTGTCGACCTCGTCGCGCAGGTCGGCGATGCCGTCCTCGGCCTGATTGGCGCGGCGGCGGCCCTCGAAGGTGAACGGGCGGGTGACCACACCGATCGTCAGGGCCCCCAGCGAGCGAGCGATATTGGCCACGACGGGCGCGCCGCCGGTGCCCGTGCCGCCGCCCTCGCCCGCGGTGACGAAGACCATGTCGGCCCCCTTGAGGACCTCCTCGATCTCCTCGCGGTGGTCCTCGGCGGCCTTGCGGCCGACATCCGGGTTGGCGCCGGCGCCGAGGCCGCGGGTGAGCTCGCGGCCGACGTCGAGCTTGACGTCCGCGTCGCTCATCAGCAGGGCCTGCGCATCGGTGTTGATCGCGATGAACTCGACGCCCTTGAGCCCGACCTCGATCATCCGGTTGATGGCATTCACGCCACCGCCGCCGATGCCGACGACCTTGATGACTGCGAGGTAGTTCTGCGGTGCTGCCACGTCGAAGGCCTCTCGCCTCGATTTACGTGTCGTCACGCCGCGTGTGCCGCGGGGCGCCGACTGATGCCGAATGGGACGGTTGCTTGATTGCCGACCCCAACCCTAACGCTGAAGTTCAGGGTTACCAGTGCCTGTCTTTCCCGGGTACTGCCGGAACAGGACACTAAGTGGACTCGCGGCGCGCGTTCAATGAACACGCCGAACCTCCCGTTTTTCTTTTCACCCTATGTGATCACCCGGTGCGCTGGTCAACCAGGGTGTCCGGCTTGTCGAACTTCCGTCAACACCCGGCCGCCCTCCTGTCTCCTCCCTCTCTCTCCGCGTCTCCCGGCGGCCCCGCTCAGGCCGCGGGGCGCCCGCCGCGGGCCGGCCGCGCACCCGGTCGCGGGCGCCTCAACCGCCCGACGCCGCCGGGGCACTCGGCGCGCTGACGTCGAAGTGGTCGGCGTCGGGCTCGGCTTTCATCAGCGCCGTCAGCGTCCGCGCCTTCGCCGCGCCGCGCTCCGCGCTGCCCCACACCACGGTCCGACCCGCCGTCAACTCCACCGTGATGGAGTCGTACGAGCGTACGCGCACCGAGCGGGTGTCCGCACGGACCGCGGGCGGCAGCTGGGTGACGCACCGCACGGCCTCGCGGCGCAGCCGGTCGGCGCCGAACCGGCGGGCCGCGGCGGACCCGTCCGGCTCCACCTCCAGCAGCGGCACGCCGCGCGGGCGGCTGGTCAGGGTGCCGAACCGCACGCCGTCGGCGTCCACTTCGACGTACCGGCCGGCCTGTCTGAGCACCGCCTGGGCGTGCCGTTCCCGCACCGTCACGCTGATGGTGTGCGGCCAGGAGCGGGTGACGTCCACCTCGGCGATGCGCGGCAGCCGGGCACGCAGCCGCGCGGCGACGGCCCCGGTGTCCACCGACGCCAGCGGCGAGCCCAGCGGCACGGCGGCGGCCCTGCGCACCACGTCGGGGTTGAGCGCGCGGGTGCCGTGCACGGTCACCCGCTCGGCGCGCAGCCAGCCCGACCCGTACAGCACCCAGGCGACGCCCGCGCCGAGCAGCACGGCGGTGACGGCCACCGCGAGCAGCGCGCGGCGGCGGGGCAGGCGCGGGCGCCCGGGGCGCGCGCCGGCGCGCGGAAGCGGG
>NZ_JAVSCF010000149.1:0-15926 GCF_031932565.1 Streptomyces sp. B1866 | reverse complement strand
GATCACGATCTACAGCTGGAGTATTAGTGCTGCTTGTTCATGTCGGTGCCCTTGGGGGCCTGGTAGGCGGGCGACGTGAGGGTCACGCCGATTTCCGGTGTGTCGGAGGCGCCCGGTCCGTCCCCTGGTGATTTGCCCTTGATCCATTCGATGAGGACCAGGTGGTGGGTCCGGGTATGTTCCGCCCGCATTTGCAATTGGCGGGCTTCGGACTTGGCGGGGGCGTAGGAGACGATCCTCCAGTCGTTTTGAGGCAGGGATCTGTACAGGTTGTCCATTCCTGTCTTCAGCTTGTCGTTCGGCAGGTCATAGATCGCCCAGTCATGGGAGATGTAATAACCGCGCTCCACCTGGTTGTCGTCGGCGAATCCCGGCCCCGGCTCGGTCACCTTTCCGTGAAGTCCCGACAAAGCCAGGATCTGGCTGGAGAGCTGGGCGGCCTCCTTCTTGGCGGCGGAGATGTCTTTCTCCGTGGGCCTGTTCGGGGCCGAGTCGGAAGTGTGCGACGCTGTGCCGCTATTCTCGCGCGTGTTCATTCCCGAGCATCCCGTCAGTAATCCGGCGAGCGTGATCGCGATTATGGTTTTCGTGCCGCTCTTGCGAAGCATCGACTCTTTGTAGATCACGGATTATGTTACCTTGCCGTAGTGCTCGGTGATGACGCGTGCCTGGTTGAGAAGACTTTCCGAATCATGATTCGGGTACGTGTCCCAATATCCGCCGTGGCCGCTGGTGTCGACACGCATACGGTGGGCGCCGAATGCCTCATCCGACGGTACTTCGGCAGACCATCCCGCGTAATACGGGACACCGTGCCATGTGTCCACGGTGAATTCCCGTCCGGGAAGACCTGTGAACACCTTTCCCAGCAGTGGAATGCGGTCGTCCCCTGCGGCTTCGGACCACACATGCTTCTTTCCGACATCGAGATCCTTGGCATTCCCCACCTCCACACCTGGGCTGCCGACCAGGACGACGTCATCCCCCGACAGGTGGCCGTGGCGTGCCGCGGAGCCGATCAGAGTCGTCCCGTAGCTGTGCCCGATCAACGTGGTGTGGCTTTTGTCGTCGCCCCCCTGCGCGACGGCGAGCCCCGCCATGAAGTTGTTCAGACCTGCGGCGCCGTGGTCCGCGTAACTGCGTGACATCGCGGACGGGGCGATGCTTTGCGGGGCGTCGTATCCCAGATAGGCGATGGTGGCGGTCGACCGGTTGGGATCTACCTTCAGGCTTTTCCGCCACAGGAGATCTGAGCGGTTCAGGTCCCCGTTGATACTTTCCAGCTTCGCGTGAGTACCGGGGATGTACACGGCGGTGTTCTGCGCGGTGTCCGGGTTGCCGGTGGCCACGATGGCGTGACCGTTGCCCCGGGTGTCGAAGGCGAGCAGGTAGCGGTCCGGCATCCCGTCCACGCCCGCACTGTCCAGCCGGTTTTGAATCGCTTCCATGCCCTTGAGCTGTCCTTCGATGAGCTTCCGCTGGAGCTTGTTGGCGTCGTTCTCGGGGAGCGAAGCCAGTGTGCTCGCCAACGTGCTGCGGGTTTCCGCGAGGACGAGGCGGTTGGCGCTGTCCCGGGCGTCGGAGGGAATGCCGTTGAGGGCCCCGATCACATCCGGGTACAGCGCGGTGTACTCGTCGCGCTGCTCCTGGGTGAGGCCCTTCCACCAGGCGGCGTTCCGTTGCGGCGATGCGCCTTTGGGAACACCGGACAGCTTGACGTGAGCACCGGCGGCCTTGCGCAGCGCGGCCATGTCCTGTGCCGCGTCGCGCCACACCGCGTCGTCTACGGTCAGGCCCCGGGCCGTGGTCAGCCGGGCGAGCGCCCGGGAGTAGCGGCCGTCTATCTCCGCCGCCTCTTTGAGGGCAGAGCCGATGCGGTCCGCGATGTCCTGGGCTTTGGCCCGATTCGGGTCCTTGCCGCTGGACCCCAGAAACGGCGGTCCCTGCTCGGGCCCGGACGGCGCCCGCTCGCCGGAACCCGCCCCGCCCGGGTCCGGCCCGTACAGCATCTCTCCCGGGTACGTGACGGACCCGTCCGACCCGACCGTGAAACCGCGCTGCTGAGCCTCGTCCAGGGCCTCACGTAACTTCCGCTGCGGCGCGGCCAGTTCGTCCGCCAGGCCGTCGAGCGCGGTGCGTATCAGCCCGCATTCCGCGTGAATGTACTCGTAATTCCGGCTCAGCTGCTTCAAGGCGGAAATCGCGCTGTCGGCACCCTCGCCCTGCTGGGTTTCGTTGAGCCTGCGCAGCATCTCGTGGTTCACCCGGCGCATCGCGGCGTCGGCCCGGTTGCTGACCTTGCTCCAGCCGGCGGCGGCTTCGGTGATGGCGGAGCGGTCCAGGTCGCGCAGGTTGTCGATGGACACCACGGCAGGTCACCGCTCCCCGTGCGCGGCGCCGTGCGAGGGCTGCGCGGAGCTGCCGGTCTCCCACGTGCCCCGGGCGGCGTCGAAGCCGTCCCGGACGTGGGCGTCGTGCGCGCCGTAGCCGCCGCCCGCGGCGTTCAGGGACTTCTGTAACCGGGCGCATTCGTCGCGGACATCGCCCAGCCGCCCGGCCCACGCCGTCCGGATCGAGGCCAGCGAGGCCGTGCTGGACAGTCCCTTGGTGCGCTGGGACAGGTTCTCGTGCGCCGCGTCGAGATCCGTCAGAGCGTCCCGCAGACCGGTGTGCAGCTCGCCCGCCACCCCGGCTGCCGCGGTCCACGGGGTGACGCTCGCCTTGTGCGTGCCACCGCCGCTGCCCTGCCCCGGCGAGGTGAGCCCGAATCGCCCTAAGAGTTCCGTCACTTGGGTCCGCTGTCCTTCCCGCCGTACGGACGAGCGCACCCCGGGCCGGGCCGACGGCCGACCGGGGCCACGCACGCCGACCGGCCGCCCGTGGTCGTACGCGGTACGAGTGTTCCGCACTGCTGGGCTCGCGCGTTCCGCGCCACGCCCACCCGGGGGTGCATCGCGCACACCCGCCACTGACCGGCTCGGTTCACGATCCGGCGTCAGGTGAACCTATCGTGGTAGATGATCTGTCGCGCTCACAACAGGGCCGTGTGCTCCGCGAGTTGAGTAGGCGTACTCATGCGGTGAAGACTGCCCGCCCCCGTGCATCGCGGAGGCGGGCAGTGAGTGTTTATCAGACAGCGCCGGGTCAGGCTCCGATACGTCCGGTGCGGAGGCCGGTGACGAAGGCGGTGAACTGGTCGGCGGGGACGAGGAGGGCGGGGCCGGTGCGGTCCTTGGAGTCGCGGATGCCGNGCCGGGTCAGGCTCCGATACGTCCGGTGCGGAGGCCGGTGACGAAGGCGGTGAACTGGTCGGCGGGGACGAGGAGGGCGGGGCCGGTGCGGTCCTTGGAGTCGCGGATGCCGACGTGGCCGGTGGCGGTGAGGTCCGCGACCTCCACACAGGCGGTGCCGTTCTCCGAGCTGTGGGACGACTTGAACCAGACGGTGTCAGGGCCCAGGGACATCAGACCCCCTCGGTACGGACGTGAGCGATGAAGGCGGCGAACTGGTCGGCGGGGACGAGGAGGGCGGGGCCGGTGCGGTCCTTGGAGTCGCGGATGCCGACGTGGCCGGTGGCGGTGAGGTCCGCGACCTCCACACAGGCGGTGCCGTTCTCCGAGCTGTGGGACGACTTGAACCAGACGGTGTCAGGGCCCAGGGACATCAGACCCCCTCGGTACGGACGTGAGCGATGAAGGCGGCGAACTGGTCGGCGGGGACGAGGAGGGCGGGGCCGGTGCGGTCCTTGGAGTCGCGGATGCCGACGTGGCCGGTGGCGGTGAGGTCCGCGACCTCCACACAGTTGGTGCCGTTCTCCGCGCTGTAGGACGACTTGAACCAGGCGCTTTCAGGGGCGACGTCAGGGGCCGTGCGGTGAGCCATGGGTGTCAGATCTCTCCTGCTAGTCGGTGCAGAAACATGGGGGTCTCGCCAGGGGCGAGAGCGCTGGCCCGCAGGGCGTCGAACCTGCGGGAGAACGACCAGACGGTGGTGTCCTTGTCGCTGACGATCGAGCCCTCGGCCGCATCGGTCTGGACGACGGTGGGCAGCAGCGGGCCGAACTCCAGCAGGGTGAAGTTGAAGCTGGACCGGTAGGCGGCCGAGGTCATCGGCAGGACCTGCACCGTCACGTTGTCCAGCTTGGACAGCCTGATCAGGTCCTCGTACTGCTCGCGCATCACGTCCGGACCGCCGACCGTGTGCCGCAGTGCCGCCTCGTCCAGCACCGCCCACAGCTCCTGCCTGCTGTCCTTGCGGATGAACTGCTTCCTGCGCTCCTTGCGGACGACGATGGTGCGCTCGACGAACTCCGTGGTGGTCTCCTCGACCGGCTTGGCCGTCTGGAGCAGCTCGCGGGCGTACTGCTCGGTCTGCAACAGGGAGAACACCACACTCGGCTGCCAGGTGCGGATGGCCCGCGCGCCGCTCTCCAGCCCGACGTACGTGGCCATGCCCGACGGCATGATGCTGCGGTACGGCGCCCACCAGCCCCGGTTGAGCGAGCCGCGCTGGATCTCCGTCAGGAACTCGATGTCCTCCTCGCTCGTGACGCCGTAGCGCTCGAGCAGGGCCCGCAGGTCAGCCGCGGACTTCAGGGCGGCCAGGCCGTTCTCCACCCGGTGGAGCTTGGAGGCGGAGAACCCCAGGCCGTCGACGGCCTGGGCGAGGGTCTTTCCCTCCTTCTCCCGTAACCGGCGGAGTTCCCAGCCGAGTTGCATGCGCCGGACGGTGGGCCCGGTAGGTGCTGCCACGAGTCTGCCTCCTTGCAGATCGAGTCCGCCGGGCCGCTGAGCTGCCTTCGAGTCTGCCACCCTCAGCTCTCCTCATACAGCGCAGAGCCCTTGCTATCGCATATGCCAATTCCACGGGAAGTCCCTCTTTGACTTGCCCGTCAATTTTCAGTCAGGGGAAGCTGATTGAGCCACCGTTTCGGTGAGAAACGGCGGGAAGGACGGGTTTTGCCCCCTTGTGGGTGGATGCGCGCCCGGGACGCGCGGACGGCCGGGGGCGAGGCCGTGCCCCGTAGCGTAGGGCGACCAGTGGCCGCCCGCGCGGGAATTGACGTCACGTCACCCGTTCGACTGACACCCCAGAACGAAAGGCCGCTGCCCATGCCCGCTGCCCACCCCACCGCCCCCGCCCGGCCCCCGCTGTCCTGGGGCCCGAACCGGCTCCCCGTCCCGTACGCCGCCTCGTGGAGCGCGGAAACCCCGGCGATGTCAGGAGCCTTGACGATCCGCCCGGACGGCGCGGGCCTGGCCTACCGGGACGAGAGGCCCCAGGACCGCGACCGCCACGGCGTGCTGTGGGTCCGCCTGACCGAGGCGCCCGGCGAGGGCCGCCCCGACTTCCGGACCATGCACGCGGCGCGCCAGCGTCGCGTCATGCTCGACCGGCTGTGCCAGGTGTGCGGCGGGCCGGCCGACCGCACCTCTCAGGGCTGGCTGTTCCTCCTGCAACGGCCCGGCCAGGACGAGTGGTCGCCGGACTGGCCCGAGGGCTCGCTGTGCACCAAGCCCCCGGTCTGCCGCGCGTGCGCGGCCCTGGCCGTACGCCACTGCCCGCACCTGACCGACCCGGTCGCCGTCCGCTGCCGCAAGCCCCGCGTCTGGGGCGTCTTCGGCGGCTTCTGCACCCCGGGCCCGGACGGTCGGCTGACGCCGTCGCCGGACGACGACTACCTGCCGTACGGCCACCGGCACGCCCGCTGGTTCGTCGCCTGCCAGCTCGTCCTCGAACTCACCCGCTGCACTCAGGCGAGCCTCGGCATCTGACGCCTACGGTGAAGCGCGGAACGTGACCGCACAACGACCTACGGAGGGCCCCATGCGCCGCCGCACCCTGCTCGCCGCCGCCGGTCTCGGCGGGCCCGCGCCGCTCCCCGCCGGGTTGGACGACGCGCTCGCCGGCATGCCCGATCCCACCGGCTCCCCGGTCCCTCTGGACGCCCGACTCGCCGCCGCGCGCGGCCACTTCGACGCCGGGCGGCACGCCGCGCTTCTGCATGTCCTGCCCGGCCTGCTGGCCGACGCGCACGAGGCGGCCAGGGGGCGGCGGGAGGCCGCGCAAGCGCGGCTGTCCGTCGTCTACAGCCTCGCCTCCCAGGTGCTGTCGAAGATCGGCCGGTACGACCAGGCCAGGCTGGCCGCCGACCGCGCGAGCGTGTACGCGGACCTGTCCGGCTCCCCGCTCGCCGCAGCGGCGGCGGCCCGGGAGCTGAGCGTCGTGCTGCGGCACCAGGGCCAGTCGGCCGCCGCCCAGCGGCACATGTCCGGTGCGGTCGCCCGGGTGGGGGCCACGGGGGCTCACGACGGACACGCAGGCGTCGGCGTACGCGCAGATGCTGTGCACCACCTCATACACGGCGGCGGTCGCCGGGGACCGCGACCAGGCGCTGGCGATGATCCGCGACGCCGGTCGGGCCGCTCGGGGGCTGCCGGACCGAGCGCCGGACGGGCGGCTGTTCCCGGTCACTCCGGCCGCCGTCGCCCTGTACGAGGTCGGCGTCCACTGGGCGCTGGGCGACGCGGGCGCGGCGCTGCGTGCGGGGCGTGACCTGCGGCCGGGGCAGTTCCGTACGGCGGAGCGGCGGGGGTGCATGCACACCGACCTGGCCCGGGCCTGGTGGCAGTGGGGGAGGCCGGAGCAGACCGTCGACGCGCTGTTGCGCGCCCACCGGGCGGCTCCGGCCGAGGTCCGCGACCGGCCGTCGATCCGGGCCCTCGTCACCGAGCTGGAGCGGTGGCACCCTCGGGTCGCGGGCGTCCGCGAGCTGTCGCGCGCGGTGGGGGCGGGCCGTCCCGGCCTGACGGGCCGTCTCCTTCCGTGCGGCTCCGGCCGCCGGATCGCCGGGCTTCCGACTTTCAGGATCAGGCCCGGCAGGGCGATCCGCGTCGTACGGGACCTCAGCGCAGTGACATCGTTGGACAGACGTGCGTCCGATCGCCGGAGGGTGGTAATGAGCACCCCAAACGGGGCACGTTCCTTCCGTGGGGGCGTGTCATGGACGAGAGTGTCAGTCGGGTGCCACACACTGGTGTCACTCAGTGCCACATGGGGGGGAGACGATGAGCGTGACCATCATCGAACAGCGGACAGCGAACAGCGGACAGCGGACCACGACGACGACATAGTGATCGAGCTGTCGCCGGAGGAGTTCCACGCTGCGGCGAGGCAGGCATTGGAGCAGTTAGGGCTCACCTACGCCGGGCTCGCGGACCAGGCCGAGCGCGGGGCGTTCGTCTCCGCTCAGGCCCATGCGCTGTGGACGGCCATCGGCGGCACGGTTGATCTCTGACGCGTTACGCGCCCAGGCCGCAGACTTCGCGAAAGAGATCCAGAGCCTGCTCAACCGGACGATCTGCGGCAACGTGCAGATCAGGGCGCTGGCCTGGCGCTCGCCCGAGGTGGGCAGGGTCTTCGTCGTCGGGCATCGGGTGTCCAAGCAGTCGCTGGTTCCGGAGCGCTTCCAGGTCCACACGGGGAAAGGGCGAAGCTGTGGATGGATGTCAGCTTCCAGTTACGGCTGGACGACGAGGGTGAGCATCTGACGGTGCACAAGTCGTTCTTCGGAGTGTTCGGCAGTCCGGAGGCGAAAGAGGGCTTGTGCCACTACGACTACGAGCGCGCCAAGCGTGACGGCTACCCGGAGGCGCATCTCCAGGTCTACGGCCAGTCCGAGACGCTGGAGGCCCTGCGGCAGGGGCGGGCGCTGGCGAAGCTGCACTTCCCGGTCGGTGGCAGACGGTTCCGCCCCTCCCTGGAGGACTTGATCGAATTCCTGGTCAGGGAGCAACTGGTGGAGCCGAAGGACGACTACATGGCCGTTCTGGACGCGGGTCGGCAGAGGTTCATGGCCAAGCAGCTTCGGGCGGCGATGCGCCGCAACCCGGACATCGTGGCCGAGCATGTCGAGCGGCACGGCGCGCCGAAGATCGGTGACCGCTGACCCTGCTCGTTCGCTGCGGGCGCGAGGCCGCGTGCCGGATGCGAGGCCGGAGGGTTTTACGTTCCGCGAGACAGCGCCTCCGAAGGGTGCCTCACGCGGAGGCGGCCCAGGTCCCCCCATCCTCCCATCGGGGGGAATTGCCGTAAAATCGGCTTAGGCGAGTAAGGGGTATGTTTGGGGCGTAACGTCAACTGGTGAGGATCGTGCGCGATGCAGCAACCCGCGGCAGACCCACCGGAAGGTGGGGACGGCCTCCTCCCGGACGAGGCCCCGGCCCCGGCCGAAGCCGCATCGCCGGACGACCCCGGGGCCCAGCTCGTAGAGTGGGCCTTCGCCCACTCGCCGCTGACCCTCGCCGTCTACGACCTCGACGGGCGCGTCCTGCGGATGAACGCCGCCACCCGCGGCCTGCTGCGCGTCACGGAGGAGGAGGCGCTGGGACGGCCCGTCGGCGAGGTGTACCGGCAGGCGATGGCCGACCGGGCACCGGCCGCCCCCGCCTACTGCGACCCCGTGGTGGCCGCGGTGCGCGAGGTGGGCCGCAGCGGGGTGCCGATCCGCTACGAGGTGACCGCCCCGACCCCCGGCGACCCGCGCCTGACCACCTGGGCGGTGAGCATGTCACCGGTGCGGGACCCGGCCGGGCGGGTGCTGGGCGTGTTCGCGGCCGGGTCGGACACCACCGAGCAGTACCGCGCGCGGCAGCGGCTGGCGGTCCTGAACGAGGCGAGCTACCCGGGTCGGCACCACGCTGGACGTCACCCGTACGGCCGAGGAGCTGACCGAGGTCGTGGTGCCGCGGCTGGCCGACTTCGTCAGCGTGGACCTCCCTGTGCCGGTCCTGGACGGCGGCGAGCCGCCCCCGTTGCTGCCCGGCGCCGTGCTGGAGCTGTGCCGGGTGGCGCACCGGTCGGTGACCGCGGGCGTTCCGGAGGCGGCGTACCCGATCGGCGCGACGGCCCGGTACCCGGACTACTCGCCGCCCGCGCGGGCGCTCGCCGGCGGTGAGGCGGTGCTGAGCGACGGCGCCGACCCGCGCACCGTCCGGTGGCTGAGCGAGGACCCCCGGCGGGACGAGCGGGTACGGGCCTTCGGGTTCCACTCGGTGATCGCCGCGCCGATGCGCGCCCGCGGGACCACGCTGGGCGTGGCCGTGCTCTCCCGCCACCGCCCGGAGCCCTTCGAGCGCGACGACGTGCTGCTGGTCGAGGAGCTGGCCGCCCGCGCGGCCGTCTGCGTGGACAACGCCCGCCGCTACACCCGCGAGCGCACCACCGCCCTGGCCCTGCAACGCAGCCTGCTGCCCCGGCGGCCGCAGGTCCAGAAGGCCGTCCGGGTCGCCTCCCGCTACCTGCCCGCGGGCGGGCAGGCGGGCATCGGCGGCGACTGGTTCGACGTGATCCCGCTGTCCGGGACCCGGGTCGCCCTGGTCGTCGGGGACGTGGTCGGGCACGGCATCCACGCGTCCGCCACCATGGGGCGGCTGCGCACCGCGGTGCGCACCCTGGCCGACGTCGACCTGCCGCCGGACGAACTCCTCACCCATCTCGACGACCTGGTCGCCCACCTCCCCGAGCGGCACGACACGCTCGACCCGGCGGCCGACACCCCGGGCGAGACCGGCGCGACCTGCCTGTACGCGGTCTACGACCCGGTGGAGCGGCGCTGCGTGCTGGCCAGCGCCGGGCACCCGGCCCCGGCCGTCGTCCACCCCGACGGCACCGCGGGCTACGTGGCGGTGGCCCCCGGGCCGCCGCTGGGCGTGGGCGGGCTGCCCTTCGAGGCCGCCGAGGTTGAGCTGCCCGAGGGCAGCCTCATCGCCCTGTTCACCGACGGGCTGGTCGAGTCGCGCGACCGGGACTACGACGAGGGGCTCGCCCTGCTGCGCGACGCCCTGGCCCGGCCCGCCGCGCCGCTGGACGAGACCGCCGACCTGGTGCTGTCCGCCCTGCTGCCGGACCGGCCGCTGGACGACGTGGCGCTGCTGATCGCCCGTACGCACGGACTGGACGCCGACCACGTCGCCACCTGGGAGCTGCCCGCCGACCCGGAGGCGGTCGCCGCCGCCCGCAAGGCGGCGTCCGGCCGGCTGGCCGCCTGGGGGCTGGACGAGGCCGCGTTCGTCACCGAGCTGGTGGTCAGCGAGCTGGTCACCAACGCGATCCGGCACGCGGGCCCGCCCATCGTGCTGCGGCTGATCCGCGGCGAGGGCTCGCTGATCTGCGAGGTGTCGGACGGCAGCAGCACCAGCCCGCACATGCGGCGGGCCCGGACGTACGACGAGGGCGGCCGCGGCCTGCTGCTCGTGGCCCAGCTCACCCGGCGCTGGGGCTCCCGGCAGGCCGCCGCGGGCGGCAAGACCATCTGGGCCGAGCAGGACCTGGGCCACCTCGGCGCGGCCGAGCTGGGCCTGTGGGCCCTGCCCGACTAGGGCCGCACCTCATCGCTCTGGCACGGAATCGACTCCGGTACGGGATCGTCTCTGGTGCGGGACGGCTTCGGCGCGGGACGGCTTCGGTACGGGCTCGGAGTCAGCCGGGGTTTCGGGGGCCCGGCCAGAGCGCCGACGCGTCGTCCCGGTCCGGGTAGGGCGGCGTCAGCGGGCGCACCGGCACCGGCTCCGGCTTCGTGGCGGCGGTCCCGGCCCAGGGCCCGGCCGCGGGTTCCCCTCCCGCGGCGTCCGCGACCGGGGTGCGCGTCACGGTCCAGGGCACCGGGCGGCCGGTGTAGCACAGCGCGGTGACGAGGAACGCGTCGTCGGCGTACACCTCCACGTACTCGCCGGCCGTCAGGATCCGCAGCCGTCGCGGGGGACGGGCCGCCTCGGCCCCGGCCAGCGGGCCGCCGCCCGGTCCGGCCACCCACACCGCGCGCCCCTGGCAGCCCACGGCCAGCGCCGGCGCCTCGCCCTCGGCGCGCAGCACGACCTCGGTCCGCACGGCGCCGCCGCGGGCCCCGGACCCGCCCGCGCCGCCGGGGCCGCCGGGCGCGGATCCGTCCAGGGCCTCCGGGTCGTGCCGGACGGCCACGTCCGCGCACCCGTCCGGCACCGGACGCCCCGACACGGGCGGCCCCAGCCAGCGGTCCAGGCCGGGCCACCACTCCAGCCGGGGCGGGCCGGCGCCGGGCACGGCCAGCGCCTTGGGCTGGGCCAGCATGCCCCGGCAGTAGGCGGCGCGGTCCGACAGGCCGACGCGGCGCGGGGTGGTGTGCAGCACCACGCGCGCCCCGTCGGGGGCGGTGACCACGCGCGGGGCGTAGACGCCGACCGGCGCCAGCGGGCCGATCCGCCGCCACGGGCCGCGCAGCCAGGGCGCCGCCCACGTGTCGACGCGGCCGCCCCCGATGCCGCCCGTACTGGTGAACAGCAGCCAGCCGTCCGCCACCCGCTCCAGCACCGGGCACTCCAGGTGGTCCCGGTCGCCAGGGGAGACCAGCGGCGGGTGCGCCTGCCAGTGCTCCAGGTCGGGGGAGGTGGCCAGGGCGACGCACCCGGCCCGCTCCACCGGCAGCGACACGTCGCCGGCGCAGACGGCCATGGCCCAGCCGGGGCCCTCGTCGTCGCGTACGACGAACGGGTCGCGCCAGCCCATGCCGTCCCCGGTGCGGTACCAGCGAGGGTCGGCGCAGGACACCGGCACGGTGCCGTGTCGCAGCCAGCCGGTGCCGTCCCGCCGGTGTGAGCGGGCGAGGCCCACGGCCTGTACCGGCCAGCCGTCGGCCGTGACGCACCCCACGCCGGTGTAGAGCATCGCCAGGCCGTCGCCGTGCGGGATGGCGTGCATCGTCCACACGGCCGCCTGGTCGAAGCGGCCGGGCGGCCCGACGCCGAAGGCGGTGCCTTCCGTCTGCCAGCGCACCAGGTCGGTGGAGGTGGCCCGGCCGTAGGAGGTCTCCATGCGCAGGTGGTCGAAGGGCGCGGTCCACGGCCCCTGGAGGTGCAGCACGGTGTAGCCGTCCGGTCCGGCCAGGACGGTGAAGTCGTTGAGGCACATGCCGGGCGGGGCGTAGCGCATCGCGAGATTCCTCCTGACCCCTCCGCGGCGGTCCGCCGCGCCGTCACGGGGAAGAAGTTCCTCTTCTCCAGGATGACACTCGCTTGTCGGAATATTTGGAATGCCCGGAATGTCGGGTGAAGCTGTGTGCCCGGCCGTACGGGGCGGCGAGGGCCGCCACCGCGGCGGCGGCCGCGCCCGCGGTGGCCGGGCCCTCACGCCGACTGGCGGAACGCCTCGTTCAGCTCCCAGAACAAGGCCGTGTTCAGCTTGAAGGCCCGCCTGCACTCGTCCACGACGCGCTGCTTCTCCAGGTCGTCCACCGGCAGCGCGTCCAGCAGCGCCCGGTACTCGCGCTTGAAGGCCGCCGGGTTCGCGATGTCCGCGAAGACGTAGAACCGCACGCCGTCGCCCTTGCGCGCGAAGCCCCAGGTCTTCTCCGCCGAGTCCCGCACGATCTGGCCGCCGGAGAGGTCGCCGAGGTAGCGGGTGTAGTGGTGGGCCACGTACCCGCCCGGCCAGGTGCGCGCGCACTCGGCGATCCGGGACGCGTACGCCGCCGTGGTGGGCAGCGGGGTCAGGCCCGCGCGCCAGTCCGGGCCGCCGAGGTGGGCCAGGTCGCGCTCCAGCTGCTCGGTGCGGGCCAGCTCGGGCCGCAGCAGGGGGCCCGCCACGGGGTCGGCGGACAGGCGCGCGCGGTCGTCGGGGGCCTCCAGGGCGCGGTAGACGAACCACAGCTGCTCGGTGTACCGCCGGTAGGCGGCCACGCCGAGCCGACCGCCGAGCATGTCGCTCATGAAGGGGGAGCTGTTCGCCTCGGTGTGCAGATCCTGCGAGGCGGTGCGCAGCAACGTGGAGAACGGTGCGGGGGACTCGGCGGGGGACGGGCTCGGAGCGGGGGCGGCGGGCAAGGCGGACCTCCGGGAGGCCGGGCGGGCACGGGAGTGCGATTCTCTCTACTTAGGATTACCTAAGTCAATCGTTTCCCGACGGGCTGTCGGCAACCAGCCTACGGCAGCGTCAGGATCTCCGCACCGGTATCTGTCACCACCAACGTGTGCTCGAACTGCGCCGTGCGCCTCCGGTCCTTCGTGACCACCGTCCAGCCGTCGTCCCACATGTCGTACTCGTGCGTGCCCAGCGTGAGCATCGGCTCGATGGTGAACGTCATCCCCGGCCGCAGCTCGGTCGTGTGGTGCGGGCTGTCGTAGTGCGGCACGATCAGGCCCGAGTGGAAGGACGTGTTGATGCCGTGGCCGGTGAAGTCGCGCACCACGCCGTAGCCGAACCGCTTGGCGTACGACTCGATGACGCGGCCGATGACGTTGACCCGGCGGCCCGGCCGGACGGCCTTGATCGCGCGGTTCAGCGACTCGCGCGTGCGCTCGACCAGCAGCCGCGACTCCTCGTCCACCTCGCCGCACAGGAAGGTGGCGTTCGTGTCGCCGTGCACGCCGCCGATGTAGGCCGTCACGTCGAGATTGACGATGTCGCCGTCGCGCAGCACGGTCGAGTCCGGGATGCCGTGGCAGATGACCTCGTTGACCGAGGTGCACAGCGACTTGGGGAACTTGCGGTAGCCGAGCGTCGAGGGGTACGCGCCGTGGTCGCACATGTACGCGTGCGCCACCTCGTCCAGCTTGTCCGTCGTGACGCCCGGCGCGATGTGCCGGGCGGCCTCCGCGAGCGCCCGGGCGGCGATCCGCCCCGCGATCCGCATCCGCTCGACCGTCTCCGCGCTCTGGACCTCCGGGCCGGTGTAGGGCGTGGGCGCGTCCTTGCCGACGTACTCCGGCCGGGCGATCGAGGCCGGGACCGGGCGGGTGGGGGACAGCTTCCCCGGGACGAGAATCGACTGGCCAGACATGTCAGCGAGTGTATCGGCGCGGAGTAGGGCGGCATGGCGCCGTTCCGGCCGGGAAGGTACGCCGCGAGACGTGCGGGACGGATGGTACGGAGGCGGCAATGGCGCTGTTCGGAAGGCGCCGGGCGGGCAGGCCCGGCGAGTGGTACTACTGCCTGCGCGACGGCAGGGTCGAGGAGGGCCCGGAGTGCCGGGCGGCCGACCGCATGGGCCCCTACGCCAGCCGCGCCGAGGCCGAGCGGGCGATGGAGACGGCCGCGGAGCGCAACGCGCGCTGGGAGCACGACCCGCGATGGCACGACGGCGCGGCTGCGGGGGAGGAGGGCGAGGGGTCCGGCGGTGGCGGCACCGGTGGCGGGGATTCCGGCGGCGGGGGACGGTAGCGGGCCGTACCGCCGCCCGTAGCGCCCGTACGGACCGGAGCGCCGCCCGTGGTGCCCGTACGGCCGGAGCGTCGCCCGTGGCGCCCGTACGGGCCGTGCCGCCGACCGTACGGGCCGTGTGACCGTCGGCGGGCGGGCGGGCGCCGTCGGCCCCCCGCGTCCCGCGCCCCGGCGCCGGTCCGCCGCTCTGGGCGCCGGTCCGGCGGCGTCAGCCCGCAGCGGCCGTCAGGCCCGCCTCGCGCTCGCGTGCCTCCCGCACCCGGCGCGCGTTGTCGTCCGTCCGCGCGTCGTACGACAGCAGCCTCGGCAGCGCGAGCGCCAGCAGCCCCACCGACGCCACGCACGCCAGACCGCCCGCCCACACCGCGGCCCGCACCCCGGTGAGGCCCGCCGTGGCACCGGCCCTGACCTGGCCGAGCTGCGGGCCGGTGGCGTAGGACAGCAGCTCGATTCCGGCCAGTCGGCCGCGCAGCTCGTCCGGGATGGTCTGGTTCCACATCGTCAGCCGGAACAGGCCGCTGACCATGTCCGCGCCGCCCGCCACCACCAGGCACAGCAGCACCAGCCACACGTTCGGCAGCCAGCCCGCGAGCGCCATGGCCAGGCCCCACAGGCTCGCGCCCGCCACCACCATCCGGCCGTGCCGGTGTATCCGTGAGGTCCAGCCGCTGGTGGCGCTGACCAGCACCGAGCCGACCGACCCGGCGGCGTACATCAGGCCGAGCGCCCACGGCGCGTCCAGGTCGTCGGCCAGGAACGGAAACAGCGCGTTGGGGTAAGCGAAGATCATCGCGGCCATGTCGACCGTGTACGTGCCCAGCAGCTCCCTGCGCCGCCACGCGTAGCGCGCGCCCTCGCCGATGCCGCGCAGCGACGGCTTGTCGGCGTCCCGCGCGGGCGGGAAGGCGCTCAGCCGCCAGGACAGCAGCAGGGAGACGGCGAAGCTGGCCACGTCCAGGCCGTAGCCGACCGAGAGACCGGCGTACGCGACGAGCACGCCCGCGAGCGAGGGGCCCGCGACGGCCGACAGCTGCCAGCGCAGCCCGTTGAGCGCGGCGGCGGCGGTGATCTGGTCGTGCGGCACGATGCGCGCGGTGACCGAGTCGATCGCTGGGCGCTGGAGGCCGGTGAGCGCGCTGGTGAGCGCCGCGATCACGTACAGCGGCCAGAGCACGGGGTGCGGCAGCAGGCTGTTGACCAGCAGCAGCACGGACAGCAGGCCGAGCCCGGCCTCGGTGAGCAGGATCAGTCTGCGGCGGTCCACGGCGTCGGCGAGCGCGCCGCCGTACAGCCCGAAGACGATCAGCGGCACCAGCTCCACCGCGCCGATCGCGCCGACGGCGAAGGCCGAGCCGGTCAGCTCCTTGATCTGGAGCGGCAGCGCGACCAGGGTCAGGAAGCTGCCGAAGGAGGTCACCAGGCCCGCGGTCCACAGGACGCGGTAGTCGCGCGAGGCGCGCCAGGGCGACAGGTCGGGCAGCAGGGAGCGCCACCGGCGCGGCGTCCGGGGCGGGGGGTGGTCGGCGTCGGTCACGAGCGGACATCGTCCGTTGTCGCGCCTGTGCCCGGCAACCGAATTATCCGAATGCCGCCTGGTGCGGGCGGGGGCGTCCCGGGGGCGAGCGCGGGCCGAAGGCGGGGGCGGCCGGGTCCCGGTGGCGGCTCGGCGGCCGGGGCGGGCCCGGCCCGCGGAATCCGGCGTCGGGCCGCCCGGCCGCCGGATTCCGCGCCGCCCG
>NZ_JAVSCF010000148.1:0-15984 GCF_031932565.1 Streptomyces sp. B1866 | reverse complement strand
CCCGCCTGGCCCGTACGCCTGGCGGTACGGGCCTGGGCCGGCCGAGCGGCCCGGCGTGCCCGGCGCCGCCCGTGCCGTACGCGGGCGCGGCCCTCGTCGGGCCCGCCGGGCGAAGCGGCCGTCACGGCGCGACCTGGGAGCGGGCCGGAGCCGGAAGCCGCTTCCCCGGGACCGGCCCGCCCGGGTTCCGGCCCGCGCGAAGCCGGGCCGCACCCCGCCGGTCCGCGGTGCCGGCCGCTCGTACGGCCCCGGAGCCGTACGAGCGGGCCGTGGGCCGGGGCGCGCACGGGTCCGGCGTGGCAGCGCGGGCGGGGCCGTCAGACGGTCGGGCGGCGCTGTCAGCCGGTGGCCAGGGTGAGGCCGTAGGCGGCCAGGACCGGGTTGATGGGCTGGTAGTAGGTCGTGCCGCCGCTGTCGCAGTCCCCGGTGCCCCCGGAGGTCACGCCCTGCGCCTGGCTGCCGGACAGGAAGGCGCCGCCCGAGTCCCCGGGCTCGGCGCACACGTCCGTGCGCGTCACGCCGGTGACGGTGCCCTCCGGGTAGACGACGGTCGTGTTCTGCTGCTCGATCGTGCCGCAGCGCCAGCCGGTGGTGGACCCGGAGCGGCAGACGGCCGCCCCGACCGGCGCCACCTCCGAGCCGGACACCGTCACGTTCGTGTTGTCGGCGCCGTGCACCAGGGGCCGGGGCACCCACGAGGAGGTGGTCGCCACCCACGCGAAGTCGGTGCCGGGGAAGTCGGACGCCTGGAAGGTGCCCTGCGCCGTGGCCCGGTCGGAGCCGGTGGTGGTGTCGCCCGCCTTGCCGCAGTGGCCCGCGGTGACGAAGCCGTTCGTCCCGTCCTTGGTCACCGGGAAGGCGATCGAGCAGCGGGCCGCGTCGTTGACGTAGAAGGCGTCGCCTCCGCGCAGGTCCACGTACGGGTGCGGACGCTCGGCCGAGTACTCCACCCGCACCGTGCCGCCCGCCGGGCCCGCGCCGCTGGCGGCGACGAACGCGGACGCCTGGCCGTAGTCGGCCGACCGCACGACCACGCTGTTGGTGCGCGGGTCGACGTACCAGGCGTGCGTCGCGGGCGGGGTGCCGCGGCGCACCGCGGTCACGTCCAGGGCCTTCTTGACCGCGTCCAGGTCCCGCAGGCTGCGGTGGACGACCACCGGGCGGGCGCCCGCCGCGGCTATCCGGCCCTGCTGGGCGCCGTCGGTGGTGGCGACGGTGAGCGCGGCGGACCGGCCGGTCACCCAGGCGCCGCCGAAGCTGTCGCCCAGCCGCTGCCGCAGGGCCTGCGCCGTCGCCCCGGCGCGGCGCTCCCCGGCCGCCCTGGCCCGGGCCTGCTCGGGGGAGAGGCCGAGGTCCCGGTGCAGCGCGCCGAGCACGCCCGCGGGCACCTGGCGGCTCGCCGCGGACGCCGTGGCGGGCGCGCCGGCGGGCGCCTCGGGGACGGGCCCGAGGGCCGCCGACGCGGGCAGCACGGGCCAGACGGCCAGCAGCAGTCCGGTGACGGCGAGGGCGCACCCCGCGATCGCGCCGCGTCCGTGACTTCGAGGCATGTCACGTCTCCTCGTGATCGGGCCCGTCGCGCCACCGTAAGCCGGGGCGGCGCCCGCCGCGACCGCTGGCCCGCCCTGGTCCCGGCCGTGGCCGGGGCCGGGTCAGGCCACGGAGAAGGTCTCCGGGTCCGGGCCCAGGCGGTCGCCGGTGTCGAGGCCGGCGAAGGCGGCCAGGTCGTCCGCGTCCAGCTCGAAGTCGAAGACGTCGATGTTCTCCCGGATCCGGGACGGCGTCGACGACTTGGGGATCGCCATGTGGCCGAGCTGGAGGTGCCAGCGCAGCACGGTCTGCGCCGGGCTCCTGCCGTGCTTGGCGGCGATCCGGCCGATCACCGGGTCGTCCAGCAGGCCCCTGCCCTGGCCGAGAGGAGACCAGGCCTCGGTGGCGATGCCGTGCCGCGCGTTGAAGGCCCGCAGCTCGGACTGCTGGAGCCGCGGGTGCAGCTCCACCTGGTCCACCGCCGGGCGGACGGACGTCTCCGACAGCAGCCGCTGGATGTGGCCCGGGTGGAAGTTGGACAGGCCCACGGCCCTGGCCCGGCCCTCGGCGTAGATCTTCTCCAACGCCTGCCAGGTCTCCACGAACGTGCCGGCCGCCGGCATCGGCCAGTGGATCAGGTACAGGTCCACGTAGTCGAGGCCGAGCCGGGCGAGCGAGGCGTCGAAGGCCCGCAGCGCCGCGTCGTAACCGTGGTCGGAGTTCCACAGCTTGGTGGTGACGAACAGCTCCTCACGCGCGACGCCCGACCGCGCCAGCGCCTGTCCGGTGCCCTTCTCGTTCCCGTATATCGCCGCGGTGTCGATGCTGCGATACCCGGCCTCCAGCGCGGCGGACACCGTCTCGGCGGCCTCGTCGTCCGGCACCTGCCAGACCCCGAAGCCCAGTTGGGGCATCCGCACGCCGTTGTTGAGGGTGATGAACGGGACCTTGCTCACGGACTGTCGATCCTTACGTCGAACGGGCAGTGTCTGATGTGCTTCTTTCCCTTTCCATCCTGGTCGAACGGCCGCCTTCGCGCACGCCCGCCCCCGGCCGCCGGCCCTCGGGGGCGTCAGCGCGCCAGCAGCGCCGCGATGGCCCGGCCGAGCTGGGCCGGGTCCGGCGACGGCGGCACGTGGCGGCGGTAGGGCAGGGCCCAGCGGCCCGTCGGCGCGTCGTCCCCGGCGTGCGTGGTCAGCATCCGCAGCCCGGGCCCCGCCTCCAGGCCGCGCTCGCGCGGCAGCCGGTGGTGGGTGAGCAGCAGCGCGGGCGCGCCGGTGGCGGCGGCCGTGGCCAGCGCGGTGGCCACGTCGGGCGGCCGGAGCGTACGCGTCGTCCACAGCGCGGGCAGGTCGGCGGGCCGCGCCACCGGCACCGCCAGGCCCGGCCGGTCCAGGGCGACCAGCATCGGGTGCCGGCCGTGCCGCCAGTACTCGGCGGCGATCAGGTGGGCCGCCACCCGCAGCACCCCCTCCACCGGCCCGAAGGTCGCCGGAGTGGTGTCCAGCACCAGCGTGACCGGCTCCGGGTGCGGCTCGGCCTCGGACACGTGCAGCCGGTAGAGCAGCTCCCGGCGCGAGTGCTTCAGCAGCAGCAGCGGCCCGGGCAGGGCGAGCTGCGCGGGCAGCAGGTGGGTCAGCTCGCCCCGGTTGCCGACGCCGCCGGTGCCGGGCGCGTGCGCGGTGGTGCGGGTGCGGGCCGCGCCGTCGGCCGCGCGCGGCGCCAGCAGCCGCAGCTGCCGCTGGTCCAGCCCGGCCGCCATCCCCGCCTCGAACGCGTCCAGCCCCGGCGCGCCGCCCGCTTCGTCGCCCGCTCTGCCGTCCTGCGCGGGCCCGCCGCCGTCTACCCGCACAGCATCTGCTCCATGGGCCCGTCGTCGCCGAGCGCGGTCAGGGCGTCCTCCACGGCGGCCGGGCGCAGCGCGTCGCCGACCACCTCCACGCCCGTGTCGGTGACGGCGATGCGGATCCGCACCAGGTTTCCCCGCGGGTGCGCCGCGTACTCGGCCGGATCGATCAGATCCGGGATCGCCTCGGTGAAGACATGCCTCTCGGTCACGCCGACCTCCCCCAGCGGCCCGGGACGGGCGTCCCGCACGAGGGGCACGCCCCCGCCGCGACCGCGTTCTCCAGTGTCTCCCAGATTCCGCGCCGTACGAGCGCCAGGCCGCACCGCGGGCACCGGGTGTCCCGGCCCGCCGGGCCCAGCGCCCGCTCGACGTACACGAACCGCAGCCCCTCCTCCTCGCCGACGCGGCGCGCCTCGGCGAGCGCCTCGGGCGCGGTGGGGTCCTCGCCCGCCATGCGGAAGTCGGGCGTGAAGCGCAGCAGGTGCCACGGCAGGTCCGGGTCGAGCGCGGCCAGGCGGCGGGCGATGGCCCGCAGCTGCCCGGGCGCGGCCGACGTGCCGGGGATCAGCGGCGTGCTCGCCTCCACCCACACCCCCGCGCCCGGAAGCGCTCCAGCGCGTCGAGCACCGGCGCCAGCGGCGCGCCGGTCAGCCGCCGGTGCGGGGCGTCCTCGGCGGCCTTCACGTCGATGTTGACCGCCTCCAGGGCGGGCGCGACCAGGTCGACGGCGCGCGGGGTGAGGAAGCCGTTGCTCTTCCACAGCAGCGGCACGCCCAGCGGCCGGGCGTGCTCGGCGAGGGCCAGCGTCAGCTCCGGCGCCAGGCCGGGCTCCGCGTACGACAGGGCGAGTCCGGCGCCGTGCCCGGCCGCGCGGGCGGCCAGCTCGGCGGGCCGGGCCGGGGCGCCGGTCCAGCGCACGCCCGCCTCGCGCCCGTACTGCGACAGCCGGTGGTTGACGCAGTAGTCACAGGCGAACGTGCAGCCCGGGCCGGCCACGGTGAGCACCGGGCTGCCCGGCCGCACGTGGTAGAAGGGCTTGCGTTCGATGGCGTCCAGGTGCGCGACGGACGCGGTGAACGTGGCGGTCTCCAGCCGCCCGGCGCGGTTGCGGCGCACCTGGCAGGTGCCGGTCTGCCCGGGCCGTAACCGGCAGCGGAAGGGGCACAGCTCGCAGCGGACCGCGCCGCCGCCCGGCCCGGCGCCGTCCTCGGCCGACGGCTCGCCCAGCAGGGCCGGCCGCCAGTGCGGCCCGCCGTCCGGAACGGCCGTCCGCGCGCCGCTCACAGCGCGGCGTCCAGCAGCAGCGGGCCGGGGAGGTCCTGCCGGTAGTGCCGCGAGCCCAGGCCCCGGCGCACCGTCGCCCGTACCGCGACCGCGGTGCGCACGGCCGCCCCGCGCGGGGCGCGCACCACCATCGTCAGCCGGTACGTGCCGCCGATGCGCACGGTGCGGGTGCGGCGGATCTCCCAGCCCGGGTCGGACCGCAGCTCCCGCAGCGCCTCCAGGCACACCCGGCCGCGCTGCGTGGTCCGGCTGTGGCCGACGAAGCCGAGCTGCGGCCCCAGCTGGGCCGAGGTGGTGGTCTGGATCGCCTCGGTGAGCCGCTTGGGCGTCATCGACCAGGCCACCGGCTGGAAGGGCGCGCCCGCCCCGGCGCTGAGCCCGAAGCCGAGGCTGACGGCGCGCAGCGCCGGGCCTCCGTCCCGGTCGCAGGTCAGGGAGGTGTGCACCAGGTGGTAGGCGGCGGTGGCCGCCTCCTGCGCCACGAAGGCCCGCAGCTCGGCGTCGTCGGCGATCAGCTCGGGCGTCACCGGCACGGACAGCGGGCCGCCCAGCATGATCCGGTCCCCGAGGGGCGACGGGCCGTCCGGCGGCACCGGTCCGGTGGGCCAGGGGTCCGGTGCGGGCCGCGGATCGGGGGCGGGCGGGCTTGAGGGTCCGCCGGGGACGCCCGGGCCGGCGGGGACGGGCTCGCCCCGGCGGCCGTCAGGCACCGGCGGGGTGACCACCACGATCGGCGGGTCGAACCCGGGCGGGAGCGGCCCGGTCAGCAGATCGTCGTCGTACGGCAGGGCCGGGTCGTGCGGCTGCGCCGGCGTGCCGGGGTGCGGCGGCCCGTCGTCGGGCCACAGCGTGAGCTCGCGCTCGGGCAGGCGGGGAAACACGACATCGGCCATTGTCACACCGTCCCCCCGAGACCCGTACCCCTGACGAGGGGTCACAGCGTAGCCGCAAACCGTGCGATGCGGTACGCACCGCACAGCCCGCGCTCACCAGGCGACAGGGCCTAGGTGCGGTACAGGGCCTCTATCTCGCCCGCGTACGCCTGTTCTATGGCCTTGCGCTTCAGCTTCAGCGACGGCGTGAGCAGCCCGTGGTCCTCGGAGAACTGGGCGGCCAGGATCCGGAACGTACGGATCGACTCGGCCTGCGAGACCAGGGTGTTCGCGGCGACGACCGCCCTGCGCACCTCGGTCTCCAGGTCCGGGTCCCGCACCAGCTGGCTGGGCGACATCGCCGGCTTGCCGCGCATCGTCAACCAGTGGGAGACCGCTTCGGGGTCCAGGGTGACCAGGGCCGCGACGAACGGGCGGTCGTTGCCGACGACGATGCACTGGGCCACCAGCGGGTGGGCTCTGACGCGCTCCTCCAGGGCGGCGGGCCACACGGTCTTGCCGCTGGAGGTGACCAGGGCCTCCTTCTTGCGCCCGGTGATGGTCAGGTAGCCGTCCTCGTCGAGCGTGCCGAGGTCGCCGGTGGCCAGCCAGCCGTCCCGGAGCACGGCGTCGGTGGCCTTCGGGTCGTTGAGGTAGCCGGAGAAGATCTGCGGGCCGCGCAGCCAGACCTCGCCGTCGTCGGCGATGTGCACGGTCGTGCCGGGCACCGGGACGCCCACCGTGCCGTACCGGGGGCGCTCGGGCGGGTTGGCGGTGGCGGCGGCGGTCGACTCGGTCAGGCCGTAGCCCTCGAAGAGGGTGATGCCCACGCCCTCGAAGAACAGGCCGAGCCGCCGCCGCATCGGCGAGCCGCCGGAGATGGCGTACTTCACCCGGCCGCCGAGGGCGTCGCGCACCCGGTAGTAGACGAGCTTGTCGTAGAGCTGGTGCTGCATGCGCAGGGCCGGGCTGGGCCCGGAGCCCCTGCCGAACGACCTGGCCTCCTTGGCCTCCGCGTACCGCACCGCGATCTCCACGGCCCGGTCGAACGGGCCGGTCCTGCCCTCGGACTCGGCGACCCGGCGGGCCGTGTCGTAGATCTTCTCGAAGACGTACGGCACGGCGAGGATGAAGGTCGGCCGGAAGGTCTGGAGGGCCGGCAGCAGGGCTTTGGAGGAGATGTCCGGCTGGAGGGCGAGCTGCGCCTTGCCCCAGATGCAGCCGACCTCGATCATCCGGCCGAAGACGTGCGCGAGCGGCAGGAACAGCAGCGTGGACGGCTCGCCGCCGAGCTTGGAGCGCAGCGGCTTGTCGTACGTCTCCATGACGTTCTCGCACTCCATCATCATCTGGAAGTGCGTGATCAGGCAGCCCTTGGGGCGGCCGGTGGTGCCCGAGGTGTAGATGATGGTCGCGGGCGTGTCGGGGGTGACCGACAGCCGGTTGGTGTCCACCACGTCGTCCGCGAGGTGCGCGCCGTCCTCCATCAGCTCGGCCACGGCGCCCGCGTCGAGCTGCCACAGCCGGGCCAGGCGCGGCAGCCGGTCGATCACCGAGCCGACGGTCATGGCGTGGTCGCCGTGCTCGACGAGGCAGGCGGACACGCCCGCGTCGTGCAGCATCCAGAACACCTGCTCGGCGGACGAGGTCGGGTAGACCGGGACGCTCTGGCCGCCGATGGCCCAGATCGCGAAGTCGAACAGGGTCCACTCGTAGCGCGTCCGGCACATGATCGCGACGCGGTCGCCGAAGCGCACGCCCTGGGCCAGCATCCCCTTGGCGAGCGCGACCACCTCGTCGCGGAACTGGGCGGCGGTCACGTCCTCCCAGCCGCCGTCCGGAGTCCGGCGGGCCAGGGCGGGGTAGTCGGGGTCTTTCAGGGCGTTGTCGAAGACGGCGTCCGCCAGTCCGCCGACCTGGCGCGCCGCCACCAACGCGGGGGTGGTGAACTCGCGCAATGACTCGCTCCTCGAATGCGCTCCGCACAGCGCCGTGACCGTACCTGATAAATGGCCGGTCAAGGGAGGGGTGCGGCACGTGTGGAACGTAAGGCATATGCACCAGCCAGTATGGAAAAACCAGTCGAATTCGGAAGCTATGGACTTTTTTCGGCTCCTGGTCTGGTCCTACTGGGTCGGAGTTCGACAGGTATCTGCACAAAATCTTTCCGCACGAGGCACAGATCGTCCGGTCGGAGTCCCGTGGTGAACGATCGCGACGCGCATCCTTCCGGCGGACGCGGGACGCGGCGAGACGAGGGGCGGCCCGGGCGCGGGCCGCGCGGGCGGGCAGGGCGCCGGGCCCGCAGAGGTCGGAGGCACCGGGCCTTCAGGGGGTCGGGGAGCGCACCTCAGGGGGTCAGGGGTACCGGACCCGCGAGGATCGCGGCCGCGAGCCGCTCTGCCGCCGCCCGCGTCGCCGCCTGCGCCGAGCCGCCCGGGTGCCGTCCGTCCCGCCGTCCGTCCCGTCGGCCGTGCAGCAGGACGAACTCCACCGGCCCCAGGTCGGGCAGCCCGGCGCGGTCCGGGACGCGCACCAGGCCGGGCGGGATGACGCCCCGCGCGTGCGCCATCACTCCCAGCCCCGCGCGCGCCGCCGCCACCAGCCCGTTCAGGCTGCCGCTCGTGCACACGATCCGCCACGGCCTGCCGTGCCGCTCCAGCACCTCCAGCGCGCGGGCCCGGGTGATGCCCGGCGGCGGGAAGGCGATCAGCGGCAGCGGCCGGTCGGGGTCCAGGCGCAGCCGCTCGGCGCCGATCCACACCAGCCGGTCCCGCCACACCAGGTGACCGCGCGGCCGGTCGCCGGACCGCTTGGCGAGCACCAGGTCCAGCTCCCCGGCGGCCAGCCGTTCGTGCAGGGTGCCGGACAGCTCGACGGTCAGCTCCAGGTCGACCTCGGGGTTCTCGCGGCGGAAGCCTTCGAGGATCTCGGGCAGCCGGGTCAGCACGAAGTCCTCGGACGCGCCGAAGCGCAGCCGCCCGCGCAGCGGGGTGCCCCGGAACCAGTGCGCGGCCCGCTCGTTCGCCTCCAGGATCGTACGGGCGAAGCCCAGCATCGCCTCGCCGTCCTCGGTCAGCTCCACGCCGTGCGTGTCCCGGCTGAACAGCCGGCGCCCGGCCGCGTCCTCCAGCCTGCGCACGTGCTGGCTCACGGTCGACTGGCGCAGGCCCAGCCGGTGGCCCGCCTGCGTGAAGCTCAGCGTCTGGGCTACCGCGAGGAACGTACGCAGGTGGACGGGCTCGAACACGGCCTCCAGCCTAGCGGCGGTCATCACGGATCGCGATGACAGTCAGAGGGGAACACGGGATTCCCGATGAGCGGTGAGCGGGGGACCCTGGGACGGTGGGCGAGCGGGCCACCGGGGCCCGGCGGGACGCCGTACGAACCGGGGCCCGCCGGGACCCGGTGACCCGCGAACGACTGGGAAACGACGGGGAAGAACCGTGGGAGAGCGAGCAGCATGCGCCGTCCGAGAGCCGTGAGAGCAGCCGGGGCCGGGAAGGCGGGGCAGGCCGGGGAGGGCCCGGGCGCGGGGCGGAGCCGCCGCCGCGCGGCCGCCGCGCTGTCCCGGCTGCCCGTCGACCGGTTCCTGCTGGCGCTGGCGGGCACCGTGGGGCTCGCCGTGCTGCTGCCCGCCTCCGGCCGGGCCGCCACGGTCGCCGACGGGGCCACCACGGTCGCGGTCGGCTTCCTGTTCTTCCTCTACGGCACCCGCCTGTCGGCCCGCGAGGCGCTGGACGGGCTGCGGCACTGGCGGCTGCACGTGACCGTGCTGGTCTGCACCTTCCTGGTGTTCCCGGCGCTCGGCCTGGCCGCCCGGGGCCTGGTGCCGTACGTGCTGTCGCACCCGCTGTACACGGGCCTGCTGTTCCTGTGCCTGGTGCCCTCCACGGTGCAGTCCTCGATCGCCTTCACCTCCATCGCCCGCGGCAACGTCGCCGCCGCGATCTGCGCGGGCTCCTTCTCCAGCCTGCTGGGCGTCGTCCTCACGCCGGTGCTCGCCGGGCTGCTGCTGGGCGGCAGCGTCGGCGGCTTCTCGGCCGACTCGCTGGTCAGGACCGCGCTGCAACTGCTCGCGCCGTTCCTGGCCGGGCAGCTGCTGCGCCGCTGGGTCGGCGGCTTCGTGGCCCGCCACCGCAGGGTGCTGGGCTACGCCGACCGCGGCTCGGTGCTGCTCGTCGTCTACGCCGCCTTCAGCCAGGGCATGAACGAAGGCGTCTGGCACCAGGTCACCCCGGCGCGGCTGGCGGCGCTGGCCGGCGTCGAGGCGGTGCTGCTGGCCGTGATGCTGCGCGGCACCTCCTTCGCCGCGCGGCGGCTCGGCTTCGGCCGCGAGGACCGGATCGCGATCGTCTTCGCTGGGTCGAAGAAGAGCCTGGTGGCCGGGCTGCCCATGGCGAGCGTGCTGTTCGGGGCGCAGGCGAGCCTGGCGGTGCTGCCGCTGATGCTCTACCACCAGATGCAGCTCATGGTCTGCGCGGTGCTCGCCCGGCGGTACGCGGCGCAGGCGCCGGACGGTCCTGGCGCGCCGGACGCCGCCGCCCCGGACACCCCCCGGGCCGGGGATTCCGGCCCCGCGCCGGGCCCGTCCGGGTCGGATCCGTCCGGGTCGGACCAGGCTGGAGCGGGCCCGTCCGGAGCCGAGGCGGCCGGACGCGCGGCGGGCGCGCCGGCCGGCCCCTGAACGGACGGACGGACCGGAAGGACCGGACTGGACCCGGGCACCGCGCCCGCGCCCCGGCCCGCACGGCATCCGGCCGCCGAGCGCTCCGCCGCCGAGCCCGGCGCAACGGCCGCCGAGCCCGGCCGCGGCCCGNCGGAAGCCGCCGGAAGCCGCCGGAAGCCGCCGGAAGCCGCCGGAAGCCGCCGGAAGCCGCCGCTCCGGCGCCGCCCGCCGAGGCCGGCTACCGGTGCCGGCTGGCGGGCACCAGCACCCGGTCCAGCGGCAGCCGCAGCACCACCGGGCCCGTCTCGGCCGCCGGGGCCCCGTCCTCGCGGGCGCGCCGCAGCTCGCTGTCGCTGAGCGCCCAGCCGTACACCCGTACCTCGTCCAGCGCCCCGCTCAGGTACGTACGGCTGTCGACGCTCTGCCCCAGGTGCACGCCGAACGGCGAGGTGCGGCTGACCGTTCCGGGCACGTCGGGCACGGACACCGGCTCGCCGCCGTCCACGGCGAGGGTGAGCCGGCCGTCGCCGCGCACCAGGGCCGCGTGGTGCCACCGGCCGTCGTTGTGGGCCGCGTCGGCGGCGACCGACACGCCCGCCGGCGCGGCGGCGCCGCTGACCGCGGTGATGTGCCCCACGACGCGGTCGGACGCCGGCTCGCCGCGCAGCCACACCTGCGGCTGCCGGGCGCCCGTGCCGCCCATCCACAGGAACGGCTGCTGCCCCGAGCCCGCGGTGTAGCGGAACCACAGGCTCACGGTGAAGTCGCGGGTGCCCAGCGGCAGCGAGTCGCGGTAGGGCAGGCGTACGGCGTCGTCGACCCCGTCGAACGACATGGCGTTGCCGAACCGCCCGTCGGTGCGGTCCGGGTCGCCCAGGACGGTGGCGGGCCGGGCGTCCGGCGCCAGGTCGGGCGTGACCGGGTCCGGCTCGCGGCGCCGGGCCAGCCAGTCCTCGGTGAAGCGGGCGAAGCGGATCTCCTCGCGCGCGTCGGCCACCCCGCCCTCGTACAGCAGCCCCACCACGTCGCGCGAGACGCGCACCATGTCCGAGTAGCCCGCCCAGTCCCGGGAGACCACCGTGCCGCGGTCGACGCTGTCCCAGGTGCGGCCCTCGTCCCACGAGGAGCGGATCATCATGGTGCGCCGGCGCTCGGGGTCGGCGGGCGCCGACAGCAGCAGCTGGTTGTAGCCGTCGCTGTCCTGCTCGCGCAGCCGCACGACGGCGGCCTGCACCTGCGGGGTGTACAGGTCGGGGACGGCCCGGAAGGGCGCGGCGAAGGTCTCGCCGCCGTCGTGGCTGACGGCGGCCGTGCGGTGGCCGAGGTCGGTGCCGTCCTGCTCCCGCCCGTTGACGTAGAGCGAGCCGTCCTGCCGCTCCACCAGGGTCATCTCCGAGGGTTTCTGGCGGAACGTTCCGTCGGCCTGGACCGGCCAGGTGTCCACCGCGCCCAGCCGCCAGCTGTCCCCGCCGTCGTCGCTGTAGGCCAGCGCCGCGTGGTTGTGGGTGACCCGGCCCCCGGCGTAGCTCTCGGCGTTCGCGCAGAACACCAGCCGGCCGTCGTGCGGGCCGCGGGTGAGCTGGACGCCGTGGACGGGGCCGGTGGCGTACCAGGAGTTCCACGAGGGCGGCCGCAGCGTGTCGCTCAGGTCGCGCGGCCGGGACCAGGTGGCGCCGTCGTCGTCGCTGTACTGGAGGTGCGGGGTGCGGTCGCACGGCACGTCGCAGCTCTGGGCGTCGTGCCGCCCGGTGTTGTACGTGCTGGCCAGCAGGACGCGCCCGGTGCGCTGGTCCACCACCGGCGCCGGGTTGCCGTGGGTGTCGCCGCCGCCCTCGTCCACCACCTGCAACGGGCCCCAGGTGCGGCCGCCGTCCGCGGAGCGGCGCAGCACCAGGTCGATGTCCCCGGCGTCTCCGCAGGTGTCCACCCGGCCCTCGGCGAAGGCGAGCAGCGTGCCGCTCTTGGCCCGGACCACGGCCGGGATGCGAAAGCAGGCGTAGCCGTCGTCATCGGACGCGTCGAAGAGCACCTGCTGCTCGAACTGCCCGCCGGTGTCCGCCGCGGCCCGCGCCCCCGCGGCCGCCAGCGCGCCTCCCGCCCGCGCCGGCAGCAGGGCCACGGCCACCGCGGTGACGGCGAGCAGCACCACCGTGCGGCGCCGCCAGGCCCCTCCGGGCCGCCATGGTCCGACGCGGGAGCGCGGGCGCGCGCGGAGAACTGACGCCATGGCAGACCTTTCGGAGAGTCATCTGGACATCAAGACATCCCATGTCTTTGAGGGGGTGCCGGAAAAGTCTCTCGCCTCCCGTCGAGAGCGACAAGAACCGTGTGTCACATCTCCATAGGAATGAACCGGTTGGATCAGTCCGGGCGGACGGAACCGGCCGAGGTGGGCCAGGAGAACCGGGTGATAGGACCCGGCCCGCCCGGTCCACCCCGGCCCTCGGTCAGTCCGCTATGCCACAGCTGCGTGCGGTGGTGACGCGGCGTCATGACCTCGTCCAGCACGCCGACCGCGAAGTCCGCGTGCGAGATCCGGCCGCCGCCCGGCGGCAGCCGCTCGTCGTACAGCCGGTAGCGGCCGGTCCGCGGCCCGTCCTCGACCAGCTCCATGGGCGGGTTGACGACGAGCCAGTGGACCGGCGACGGCGTGTCCCGCAGCGCCTCCAGGCCCGCAGCGTGGCCCAGGCAGAACTCCCGCCACGCCGCGGGGAAGCCGGGCGTGTCCAGGACCCGCGCGCCGGAGTCGCCCACCAGCGTGGCGGCGACGCCGACGACGCCGAGCCGCTTCACCCCAGCATGCCCCAGACCGGCCGACAGCGCTCGCGCAGCGCCCTCGAACAGCGTCCGGGCGTCGGTGTCCGCGCGGTACACCGAGCTGATCACGGCGTCGTGCCCGGCGACGGCGGCGGCCACGGCCGCCGGGTCGGCGACGTCGCCCGCGACCAGCCGCACCCCCTCGGCGGCCGTCCCGGCGTGCCGCACCGGGTCGCGCACGACCGCGGTCACCTCGTGTCCGCGGCCGCGGGCCTCCGCGACGAGGCGGCGGCCGACCCGCCCGCGCCGACGACAGCGATCCGGTGTTCCCGACGGTCCGGGAGGTCCGGGCCGCCGGCCGCCGTGCCGACGCCGCCCGTACCGGCCTCAGCCGCACATGGCGTGGTCGATCAGGGCCCGGACCGCCGCGTCGGTCCGCTCCTGCCGCTCCTCGTCGGCCTCGTCGAAGGTGTTCGTCGACACGGTCACGGCGCGGCGCCCGTCCGGGCTGACCGCGTTCTCGCTGGAGTAGCCCAGGGCGTTCCCGCCGTGGTGCCAGGCGAGGCCGCCGCAGCTCAGCGGGGTCGTCTCGATGCCCAGCCCGTAGCCGCGGCCCGGCTCGCCGGGGAGGGGGCGCGGGCGCAGCATCTCGGCGAGCTGGGCGGGCCGCAGCACCCGGCCGCCCAGCAGCGCGGTGAAGAACCGGTTGACGTCGTGCGGCGTGGTGACCAGGTCGCCCGCCGCGTCCGCGCCGGTGCCGTTGAACAGCGTGGTGTCGGCCTCCAGCCCGTCCTCGGCGAAGGTCTGGTAGCCGTGCGCGAAGGGGGCCGGAAGGACGGGGGAGTCCGCGGGCAGGGACGTCTCCCGCAGGCCCAGCGGCCCGATGAGGCGGTCGCGGACCTCATCCCGCCAGGTGCGCCCGGCGGCCTTCTCGATGATCATGCCGACGAGGACGTAGTTGGTGTTGGAGTACGCCCAGTCCGTCCCGGGCGCGAACCGCGGCGGGTAGCGGGTGGCCGCGGCGACGAACTCCTCCGGCGTGTGGTGGTCGAAGCGGTGCGCGAAGTAGCCGCGCGCGGAGTAGCCCACGGGGAACACCTCGCGCACCCCCGTGTAGCCGCGCAGTCCGCTGGTGTGCTGCAGGAGGTGGCGCAGGGTGATGCGGCGGCCGTCGTTGCCGTTGCCGTGTACGGCGCCCGGCAGCCACCTGTCCACGGTGCCGTCCAGGGACAGCCTGCCCTCGGCCACCAGTTGCAGGGTGACGGCGGCGACGAGGGTCTTCACCGTGCTGCCCGCGCGGTAGCGGTCCCACGGGCGCATCGGCCTGCCGGTGCGCCGGTCCGCGACCCCGCCGTGCGCGGTCGCGGTGCCCTCCGGGGTGGTCAGCTCGACGGCCGCGCCGTACGTACCGGCCCGGACCACCGCGTCGGTGTCGCGCTGGAGCGCCGGCCCGCCGGGGGAGGCCGCCCGGACGGGGCCGGCGGCCGACACCGGGCCGGTGAGGCCGCAGGCCAGGGCGGCGGCGGCCAGGGCGGCCGCGACGGCCGGCCGCACGCGCGAACGCCTCGGGGATGTGGGTGAGGAGCTGTTCATGGCCCCTCAGCCTTCCCGGGCGGCACCGGCCGCGGCCATGCCGCCCGCCCCCGCACCGGGGTACGGCTGTCCCCACCGCCCGCCCGCCGCGGCGGGCCCGGCCGCCCGGCACGTACGGCACCTACGGCACGTACGGGGAGCGGGCACGGTCAGGAGGCGGCGGCCGGGGCGGGCAGGGCCAGCCGGTGCGCGCCCGCGTACACGTTCATGGACGCGCCGCGCAGGAACCCGACCAGGGTCAGCCCGGTCTCCTCCGCCAGGTCCACGGCCAGCGAGGAAGGCGCCGACACCGCCGCGAGGACCGGGATGCCCGCCATCACCGCCTTCTGCGCAAGCTCGAAGGAGGCCCGCCCGGACACCAGCAGCACCGCCGAGGACAGCGGCAGCAGGCCCTGCCGGAGGGCCCGGCCGACGAGCTTGTCGACGGCGTTGTGCCGGCCCACGTCCTCCCGTACGTCCAGCAGCCGCCCCTCGGGGGTGAACAGCGCGGCCGCGTGCAGGCCCCCGGTCCGGTCGAAGACGCGCTGCGCCGCGCGCAGCCGGTCGGGCAGGGCGCGCAGCGTCTCCGGCCCGACCCGCACGCCGCCGCCGTCCTCCGGCAGCGGCCACCGCGCGGTGGTCCGCACGGCGTCCAGGCTCGCCTTGCCGCACAGGCCGCACGACGACGTGGTGTAGACGTGGCGGCGCAGGGAGGGGCCCGGGTCGGGCACGCCGGGCGCCAGCCGGACGTCCACGACGTTGTAGGTGTTGCCGCCGTCCTCGGTGGCGCCCGCGCAGTAGACGATGTTCGCCACGTCCTCCGCGCGCGCTACCACGCCCTCGCTGACCAGGAACCCGGCGGCGAGCGCGAAGTCGTCCCCCGGGGTGCGCATCGTCACCGCCAGCGGATCGCCGTTCAGCCGGATCTCCAGCGGCTCCTCGGCGACGAGCGTGTCCGGCCGGGAGCTGACCGCACCGTCCCGTACGCGCAGCACCCGCCGTCGCTCGGTGACCCGTCCCATGGCGCTTCCGTCCCGGCTGTCGGGGATACGTGACGGGGCCCATTGTCCCGTACGCCGCCGCCGTACGGGACGACGCTCCGTCCGGGCGGCGCCCGCCGGTACGCCGACGCGCGCCGAAGGCCCCTGGCGGCCGCCCGGACCGGTGCCACCGCTTCCGCACCCGCGCCGCCGCCGGGACCTGGGCGGTGATAGGTTCGGCGGAGTGGTGACCGTGGGGGTGGCGAAGCAGGCCGGGCAGAGCGGATCCGGGCGTACGGAGCCGGAGTCGGGCCGGGCCGCCCCGGCCGGGGAGCCGCCGCACGCGCGGCTCGCCACGCCGCAGGACGCCTGGCGGCCGGAACGGCCGGGATCACCGCCGCGGCCCGCGGCCGCCGGCCCGGCGCGGTGGACCGCCGTCGTGGCGCCCGGCGTCCTGGCCGCCGCCGCCGG